>DAOVKY010000150.1 GCA_030631525.1 bacterium | reverse complement strand
TTTTCTCCTCCCTTATAAAGCTTGTCTTTCACTATAAGAATGGTTGCTCCAGCGCCGGAAGAACCATCGGAAAAACCGCCTTCCAGCAATATTGTGCCATCCTCATTGTCCTCAACCAGTAAAAGCGGAGTGTGTGCGCCAGCCTGAATGGTTAAGAAAAAAATCAACACTAAACAAGCCAGTGACACATGTATGTCTTTTCTCATAAATTAATCACCTCCCCTCTTTTTTAGATATATAAAAACATGTTAGACAAATCTAACATACCCGTTTTTACTTGTCAAGTGTTTTTTTTATTTTTTTTGGAAATGGTAAGATACATCCTTACCATTTCCATGCGAAATTAACAGAGGCGGTAGAAAAAGTTGCGGACAATAATGGATATAGTATTGTTTTAATGAACACATATAAAAATTACCAGAAAGAGGCAAAGCATATTGATTTATGCCAAGAAAAATGGGTGGATATCTAGCAACATCTCATCTTCTAAAGCATGGATATAAGAAAGTGGCATAAGGATGGATTATTACAATAAATTCGCCACTACAGTAGAATCTCTTTCACAACCTCCCTGTCATCAAAAGGAACTACTGTGTCTTTTAATACCTGATAGGTTTCATGTCCTTTACCCAGAATAATCACAAGGTCATTCTTTTTAGCAAGCTCTATTGCTCTCTTAATAGCGCTTTTTCTGTCCGGGATAATCTCAACGTCATGCCTGCCAGTGCCTTTAATGCCTTGAATGATTTCTTCAATAATCTTCATAGGATCTTCAGTTCTTGGATTATCAGAGGTGATGATAGTATAGTCGCTTAGTTCTGAGGAGATCCTTCCCATTTGTGGACGTTTCAACCTGTCTCTGTCTCCTCCGCATCCAAACACTGTTATTATTCTGTTGGGTGTTAAGTCTCTTGCAGTACTAAGAACTTGTTTCATACCGTCCGGAGTATGGGCATAGTCAACAATAATGTAAAAACCTGCATCTGTGGTTATTTTCTCAAACCTGCCGGGAACTGATTTTAAGCTTTCCAGTCCGGATTTAATCTCATTAAGAGACAAATTAGCAGCTAACGCAGCGCTTGTGGCTGCAAGTGCATTATAGATGTTGTATTTACCTGCAAGATTAATCTTTACCTCTATGCTTTCAGAGCCTATACGAAGTTTAAAACGTGAACCATTAAGGGTTGATCTTATATCGGTTGCATACACAAATGCATTTGTATTCAATCCATAGGTAATAATATCAACATGGCATACATCAATAAATCGTCTGCTTGCAGGATCGTCTATATTTATGACAGCTTTTTTAGCAGTATTCTTTTTACTGTTTTTCCCCATTTGTTCAAAGAGCCGAAGCTTTGTATCCCGGTATTTTTCCAATGTTTCATGATAGTCTAAATGTTCAGGTGTTAGGTTAGTAAAAATACAGGTGTCAAATTCAATTCCAGCTATCCTTCTTTGAGCAATTGCGTGAGAGGAAACCTCCATTATGGCATACTCTATATTTGCCTCTAACATCTGATTGAGCAATGCTCTTAATTGAATTGGGCCTGGTGTAGTATTTACAGCAGGTATGATCCTGTCTCCTATCTGATAATTGATTGTTCCAATTATTCCGGTTTTGCGGCCTGCTTTTCTAAGAATTTGATCAATGAAATATGTAGTTGTTGTCTTACCATTAGTTCCCGTTACACCAATAATGTTCATTCTATTTGAAGGATAGTTGTAAAATGTGTCTGCTATTACAGGAAGGATCTTCTTTGTATCAGAAACTCTTATTATTGTTATATCCTCTAATACTTCTACATCCTTTTCTACTATGATGGCTGCAGCTCCTCTGGAAATAGCATCGTTAATAAAATTGTGCCCATCTGCCTTTAGTCCTTTAATACTTATAAATGCAAAACCGCTCTTTACATTGTTAGAGTCAGAGGCTATTCCATTAATCTCAATATCTTTCCTGCCGGATATAGTAGTAAAGCTCCCAAAATCAGAAATTAGTTTCTGTAATTTCAATGTTCTTCTCCATTATCGGGGAAAATATTAAGATATCTTAACACATCCCGCGCAACATTCTTGAATGCAGGAGCTGCGACAATTGATCCGTAATATTCTCCTTGAGGCTCATTTACCATTATTAGTATTGCTACCTGTGGATTGGGTACCGGCAAAAATCCTATAAAAGACGCTACATATTTTTCGTTGGAATAACCCTTGCCCGGTATGTATTTCTGAGCAGTCCCTGTCTTGCCTGCAATAGTATATCCTTCAATCTGCGCGTTGATGCCAGTTCCATTCTTTACAACACCTGTCATCATTTCGCTTAACACTCTGCTTGTTGTGGAAGAAATTACTCTACGAACTTTCTTAGGTTTGAATTCTTTCACAATCATAGGAGTCATTAAGTTTCCACCGTTCGCAATTGCTGATATTGCAGTTATAAGCTGAAGAGGCGTTGCTGATATCTCCTGTCCGAATGGAATAACCCCAACAGAAAGCTTTGACCATCTACTTAAGGAACGCAGCAAACCCTTAGCCTCACCTGGAAAATCTATACCTGTCTTTGCTCCAAACCCGAATAATCTAATATACTTATACAGCTCTTCTGCGCCGATTCTAGTACCTATCTTGGAAAATGCTATATTGCTTGATACTTCAAGCGCCTGACGAAATGTAATTTCCCCGTATGGATCATGGTCGTGTATTGTGTGTCTCATAAATCTATATGAGCCGTTTTCAGCAAAAATAATATCCTCAGGCCCAAACACCTTATTATTTAAAGCTGCTGCTGCTGTTATGACCTTGAAAGTAGATCCAGGCTCATAAGCGTCTGTTACTGCTCTGTTTCTTCTGCAATCATGAGTAAAGCTTCCTGCATTATTTGGATCATATGTCGGTCTGTTAGCCATGGCAAGTATCTCGCCTGTATTTGGATTCATCACAATGCCTGTCACACTCTTAGGACTAAATTCTTCAACCAGTCTATCTAATTCACGTTCTAATATATGCTGTATAATTTCATCTACAGTAAGAACAATATTTGCACCGTCTGATAAACTGGATATATGCGATCCGGATGAAACAAGTTCTCTGCCTCTGGCATCCTTCATGGTGATATAATAACCTGTTTTGCCCCCCAGCTCATCCTCAAAAAACTTCTCCGTGCCTTCTAATCCCTTGTTATCGCTACTGACAAACCCGATAACATGACTTCCTAATGTCCCTTTTGGATAAAATCTGGCGCTTTCCGGGCGAAGTTGGACACCTTTTAAGCCCAATGCTGAGATCTCTTTATACATTTCAGAAGATAATTTCCTGCCTAAGGTAAAAAGCCTTTGACTTTTGCGAGACTGAATTTGTTTT
>DAOVKY010000087.1 GCA_030631525.1 bacterium | reverse complement strand
TTTTATGTATAACAAAAGCGATTCAGCTAAGTCCTGATAATCCTTTCTATAGCTATCTTGGAGCAAATCTTGCGCATCAACCAAACAAAAGAAGGGAGCTGTTAGAGAAAACTATTGAATTGGATCCTGATTTTACAATAGCCTTTTATCAACTAGCAAAATATTACTTAAATGCTAATAACCTGACAAAAGCCCTGTATATAGTTAATAAATGTCTTGATATTAATCCATCATTTCTCCCGGCAATTTGTCTGAAAATCTCTATTTACTCAAAACAAGGTTTAACCCCGCTTATTCCTCCTTTGCTTGAGAAAATTAAAGATGTTCCTATCCGCTATTATGAGAAGCATCATTCACAGGAAGAAACCTTAGCACAACTCCGAAAGCTTTCAGAGATAGATTTTATGGATAATTATGTAAGAGACAAGATCATTAAAATTTTACTAAATATGGGCAAGCGCTCAGAAGCATTGGATAGACTATGTGAAATGGCAACCTTGAATCCGTACAATACTAATATCCATCTCAGGAAGGCAAAGATATATGCGAACAGATACCAATTCCATAAAGCTATCATGGTATATAAGCAAGCAGTGACTATCTGTCCGGAGAACTATGAAATACTTTCAAGTTTAGGGCTCTTATATCGACGCATCGGCAATTATGAAAAGTTTGAGGAGTTTGTCAATAAGGCTTTGCGAATAAAACCCGACTATACATGGCTCAGGAAATACACTGAATTTGTGAGCCCAAAGAAAGAAGCGTATGAAGAGAATTTCTCAGAGAACATAACAGTAATAATCAATTCTGCAAATAACCTAAAACATATTGATAGTGAAGCTGTTTATCTACTTGATAAAGCAATCTCACGAGTATATATGGATGGCACTTCGTCTGAATATGTACATCAGGTCATTAAAATTCTTACAGATAAAGGCGTAAATGATTTTAATCATCTTAACATATATTATGTACCTGGAGACCAGGAAGTTATTATTAAAAAAGTGCGTATTATAAAGAAAGACGGAACAACAACAGATTACTATAAGTTCTCTGACGTGTCCACATCCAGTCCGCAGTATAGAGTATACTATGATTACAGAAGGAAAACTATTAAGTTTAGTTCTCTTGAAAAAGGCGATATCATTGATTTTGAATACAAGGTCAATGATATAGGGGGCAATATATATGGTAATTACTTCGGAAGTATATTCCTATTTAGAGATACAAATCCTATAATTTTTTCTAAATACATTCTCATTGCTCCAAAACGCCGCAAATTTTATTTTTATAGCCCAAAGCTCCATATCATTCCCCAAAAAATTTACGATAAACATGCAGATACTATTAGCTATATTTGGGAGAAAAGAAACATTGAAAAAATAGACAAAGAGTTGAGTATGCCTCCTTTCCAAGAAATCACTCCATATCTGCTTGTGTCTACCTTTAAAAGTTGGCCGGATGTAGCCAGGTGGTACTCTGATCTTACAAGGGATCAGATGCAATCATCTCCTGAAATAAAAAAGATGGTAGCTTCACTAATAGAAAATAGAAATACAAAAATTGATAAGATTAGAGCCATTTACAATTATGTTGTTAAAAAAATCAGATATGTAGCCCTGGAATTCGGTATACATGGTTATAAGCCGTATAAAGCATGCCAGGTATTTAATAGAAAATTTGGCGATTGTAAGGATAAAGCTCTGCTGATTATGACAATGCTTAAAGAAGCTGGAATCCATTCGGAAATTGTACTTGTAAGAACAAGATCCCGAGGCAGATTTGATTTCTCTCAAGCCTCCCTTGGCCTCTTTAATCACGCAATATGTCACATAAAACTAGAAAATGGAGAAGAGCTCTGGATGGATGGCACTGCTGAGTACAGCAGTATTAATGAAATACCATGGATGGATCAGGAAACTTGTGTGTTTGTAGTGGACCTGAAGCGGAGAAAGGGCATATTATCTACAATACCAGTTAGCGCAGGCGTTCATAATAACCGCATCTCAGATAAAAAAGTATTGTTAAAAAACGATGGCAACGCATACATTGGCGGAACAGAAATAGTTAGCGGAGCATTCTGTCCAGGAATTAGATACTTTTTCCAAATTCCTTCAAAGCAGAAGGAGGAGTTTGAAAAATTATTAAACACCATATTTGAAGGCGCGCAGGTAATAAATATTCATTTCCCTGATTTATCCGGACTGGATACTCCTATAAAATACAATTACGCTGTTAGTGTGCCAAAGTTCTTAAAACCTGTTTCCGAAGGCTTTTCATTTAATCCGGTTATGTTCAGACATAAACTTACTCAAAGATATGCCTCAAGTAGTATGCGAAAACACGATCTCTTGCTTTCGTATCCATTTATGGATAACAAAATAACTGAATTCTTACTCCCACAGGGTTATGAAGCAATTCACTTGCCTAAACGTGTTGAGCTGAAAAGCAAATTCGGCTCTCTATCAATAGCATACAGTAAATTACCCGATAAGGTTATGGTTAAAGTAAAGTTTCAGTTAGATGTCTCAAGAGTTTCGTCTGAAGAGTATTCAGAATTTCGTAAATTCGCTGCAGACGTAGATAAGAACGAAAACAAGGAAATAATAATTAAAAAGAAACCTGCGATTGAATGATGAGATTATTTAAAATTTCCATTCTGGCAATATTTGTGTGCTTAATGGTAGGGGCTCAAAATATTGAGCCCCTACATGCTAATGAAATATCTTCATATGAGAGGATGGCTTTTGCATATGAAGCCAGAGGCAAACATGACGAAATGCTGAATATCTGGCTGGGAATGTTAAAGAAAGAGCCTGACTCTATGAGAAGCACAGTTATATTACAAAGGATAATAAATTTATCAGGCAAATTCGCAAATCATAAAAAAGCTATTAAGGCTCTTGAGAGATTACTTAAAAAGGAAATAAGCAATAATGAAAACAAGTTTCTCGCAAAACAAGTTCTGATAAAATTCTATAACCTCTATCATCAGCCAAAAAAGGCTAAAAAAACATATGATTCTTTTGGATATGTGACTAAATGGGCAGTAATAGGCCCGTTTGGAAAGTTTGGACGCTCATGTTTCTATGAAGGATTTTCGCCAGAACAAGAGATCAACTTTAATGCTAATTATCATGGATACACTAAAGAGATCCACTGGAGACATTTTAAGAGCATCTTCAGAAATGGCTTAGTTGATTTTAAACAGATAGTTAAACCAAATGTTGGATGCGCTTATGCGCTGACCTTTATATATTCTCCTTTTAAGCAGGATGTGATTTTCAAGCTCCAAAGCCCGTGTACATGGAAAGCATGGGTCAATTATCAATGCGTGTCTGTATGTGATCGATATAAGAATTTCTATCCTCTAACTAATTCATTTTCTGCTTCCCTGGAAGAAGGATGGAATTTTCTGCTTATCAAGTCTGTTTGTGATGGGAAATTAGGCAAATGGACGCTTAAGTTAAGAGTAACTGACCTAGAAGAAAGAACATGTGCAAATCTAAAGTTCATGGATAACTTACTAGATATAAAGAAAATTCCACATTCTTTGGGACTATTTCCAATCTTGAACTTACCCCAGTTAGAAAAGACTCTGCTTTTCAAAGTAAAATCAAATAACAATAAAGCTCTGAACTATTACTATACCGGCATGCTCCTTTATTTCTATGGATTACAGGATAAGGGAATAAAATATTTAATGGAGGCTGTAGAATTACAACCTAAGTTTTCAGGATTTTTATATGCAATAGGCAAGATGTTTGAACAAGCTGAGTTTCTCCCAAAAATAGAAAGAGAAAACAAGGCAAAGGACTTCTACAATAAAGCTATTGAGTATGACAGCCAGTATGTACCTGCCCTAGAGGCTTTGGGCCTATATTTTGAAAGAAACAAGTTATATGAAGAAGCAATAGAGAAATTTAGACATACAATAAAAATAAATTCTGAGTTTGCTCCTGGCTACGTTGATCTTGGAAGAGTTTACAGGAAGAGAGGATGGGATTTAGAAGCCGAAAAATCTATTGATTTTGCTTTAAAAATCAATCCAGAGCTAAAAGATGCCTTAGTGCTCAAAGCAAAGTTATACACTGACAGGAACCAATTTGGTAAAGCAGAAAGGACCTATCAAAAAACTGGTAAGACACCTATCTCTTTATTACTCAAGCAAGGTAAATATGATCAGGCGATAGCGCAGTATAATGCTCGTATAAAAGCTAATCCATCAAGAACAGATCTACGCTTGGAACTGGGTAGATTATATTCTGAATTGGGAGACTACAGAGGCGCATGCAAGCAGTATAAAGATGTTCTGGATATTATCCCAACATACAGTATATGCCATAAACTATTGGGGAACCTTTTCTATTCTGAGAATATGCCAAATAGCGCAATAGAAGCATGGGAATCTGCTTTAAAGCTTAATCCATGTGATTATGAACTCAGAAACATGTTATCTGAAATAAAAGCAAGTACAGCGCCATATACTTTAAAGAAAGTTAGCGCAGTAAAACTAATTTCGGATAATAAAGATCTAAGCGAACTTCCAAATGCTTACACTGCAAGTTTATATAATGGGAAGGTTATAATTCTTAATACAGACGGCAGTTATAAGGAGATAGTACACAGGATAGTTAAAATTCTTAGTGAAATAGGAAGAGAGAAATATGGTGAAATTTACATCCCTGGGAACCTGGAAGAATTAAGAGTATTCCTTAAAGATGGAACAATATTAGAACCTGTAAAGATAAAGGGGAAGAATGCTTACTCGCTTCACGGATTAGAGAATAGCGCAGTGGTAGAATATAAATACACCGTTGAACATAAATCATAT
>DAOVKY010000052.1 GCA_030631525.1 bacterium | reverse complement strand
TGTGAATTTAACAGGTACTGTTCTCCCAAAAGCTTAGATTCTCCATATATGTTGAGTGGATTCGGTTTATCTTCTTCTGTGTATGAAGATTTCTTCTCGCCGTCAAATACAAAATCCGTAGAGAAGTGCACAAGCAGTATGTCATTCTCTTTGCAGACCTGTATAAGATTTTTTAGTCCTTCGCCATTAACGCTAAAGGCTTTTTCTTGGTTCCTCTCACATGCATCAACATCAGTATACGCGACACAATTTATCAGCGCCTGAGGATTAATGCTATTCACTGCATTTTTGATAGAAGAGATATCAGTTATATTGCACTCTTCTTCCTCAGGAGCAATAATTGTGTAATCCTTCCTGTTCCGGCACTCAGAAATAAATTCTTTTGCAAGCATGCCTTTTGAACCTGTTAATAGCACCTTCAACTCTCTCACATCCTTTTTTCAATTAGCTCATTAGCCCTTTTTAGTGATTCAAATGTGCCTGCATCTATCCACCATCCATTTAGAATATTATGTGTCATATCTCCCTGCTCTATATATTGGTTATTTACATCTGTAATCTCAAGCTCTCCCCTTGCAGAGGGCTTCAATCCCTTGATTATCTCAAACGCTCTTCTATCGTACATATACACTCCTGTTACTACATACTTGCTTTTGGGCATTTTTGGCTTTTCCTCAATTCCTTTGATCCTATTATCAACAATCTTCGCAACACCAAATCGTCTGGGATTTGCTACTTCTTTCAACAAGACCTTTGCGCCTGTTTCCTGTTTTCTGTATTCATTAATATAAATGCTTAAGTCCTCTTCAAACAAATTATCTCCTAATATTGCAATAACTTTATTCCCCTCTGAGAATTTCTCTCCAAGCCCTACTGCCTGCGCAATGCCTCCAGCTTCATCCTGAACTTTGTATGTAAATTCGCATCCGAACTCTTTTCCACTGCCAAGCGTATTAACCATATCACCCATGTGATCAACACCTGTAACTATTAAGATTTCAGTAACATTGGCATTAACCAGTTGTTCGATCGCATAATAAATAATAGGCTTTTTCCCAACAGGCAAGAGATGCTTATTAATAACCTTTGTCAAAGGATAAAGCCTTGTGCCTGTACCACCTGATAGAATTATTCCTTTCATAACTTAAAATTCTTTATTATTAACTTCAATGTCTCATCCAACCCATGTTTTGGAAATCCACCAGTTTTCGAAAGCATTCCGGATAATTTGGATATATCTGGTATTCTTCTACGCATATCTTCAAAGCCATGTTCATGCGCTTGCTCATAAGGGATATAGACTATTTCTGAAGAACTACTCGTCAACTGTTTTATTTTCTTTGCCAGATTTTCTATGCTTATCTCCTCCGTACTTCCAATATTGAACACTTGTCCAATGGACTCTTTATTTTCCATCAGACTAATTATAGCATTAACTACATTCTCAACATACGTAAAACAGCGAGCCTGTTTCCCGTCTCCATAAACAGTTATCGGCTTCCCGGATAAAGCCTGCTTTATGAACCTTGGAACAACCATTCCGTATTGCCCTGTTTGCCTTGGCCCAATCGTATTAAAAAATCTGGTAATTACAACCGGCAATTTCTTCTCTTTCCAATATGCCATTGCTAAAAATTCATCCAGCGCCTTAGAACACGCATAACTCCATCTTCCTAACGTAGAAGCGCCAATTAATAGGTTATCATCCTCTTTATACGGCACTTTCTCACTCTTCCCATATACTTCTGATGTTGATGCGATCAGTACCTTCTTATTCTGTTTTGATGTGGCTTTTAAGACAGCCTCTGTCCCATGTACATTAGTTTCAATTGTTCTGATAGGACTTTTCATAACCAGTTGTACTCCAACCGCAGCTGCCAGATGATAGATTATATCTACTTTGTCCACTATTGAACTAAGCAATGAGTCATTTGTGATTGTGTCTTTATTGAGATGAAACTTTGGATTTGTTTGAAGGTGTTTTATATTGTTAATACTGCCTGTTGATAAGTCGTCTATTATGTAAACCTCATGCCCAATACTAAGTAATTTTTCAGCCAGGTGAGAACCAATAAATCCACAGCCGCCAGTAACTAATACATTCATTTTGTTAATCCTCTTTCTTCAAGCTCTACTTTTGCCTGTTGGATCCTATCCTCTGCATGCTGCTTTTTTACCCAGTTGACAAGTTCATCAATTCCGTCCTCAAATTTATGCTTTGGAGAGTAGCTGAGTTTTTTCTTTATTTTAGAGATATCAGCATAGCAGTGACGGATGTCTCCCTCTCTGAATTGATAAGTGATTTCAGGCTTTCCCTTAAAATCTAGCCTGCTTATAAGCGCATTCGCTATATCCAGAATAGATAGTCTCCTTCCTGTTCCCACGTTAAACATTTCATCCCGAATGTGTTCGGAATCGCATTCCATTGCAAGCATATTTGCTTGCACAATATCTTTAACATGCACAAAATCCCTGCTCTGAAGACCATCTTCATATATTATTGGCTTATGATTATTGAGAAGCCTGGATGAAAAAATAGCGGCAACTCCTGTATATGGATTAGACAAAGCCTGTCTTGGACCGTATGTGTTGAAATATCTTAAGGCAACTGTTGGTATGTTGTATGCTCTTCCAATGCATAGGCACATCTCCTCCTGATCCTTCTTTGATATTGCATAAATGGATGTAGAATTTAAGTGCTTTTCTTCATTAGTAGGAATTGGTTTAGCATCTTTACCGCAGATATGGCATTTCATCTCCCACTGCCTTTTTTCTAACTGGGCAACAGGTCTCAATTTTGGCGATATTCTGCCGCATTTAGAGCATTCATACTCGCCTTCTCCGTATATTGACATTGAAGACGCTACGATGAGTTTTTTGATTTTGCTTTTACGCTTTATTATAGCCTCAAGCAAATTAGCAGTGCCAAGTGTATTAACATCCATATATTTCTTGATTTCATACATTGACTGGCCTACGCCAACAACAGCAGCCTCATGAAAAATTATCTCAACGCCATCTATTGCTTTTCTGACATCATCCGTATTTCTGACATCCCCATTTATAAATTCAGCTTCTTTACTAAGGTATTCTGGAACGTCTGCATTATCTCCATGCACCTGAGGGTCAAGATTATCCAGCACCCTAACCCTATAACCTCTTTTCACCAACTCATCAACAATATATGAACCAATAAAGCCCGCACCGCCTGTTACTAAAACCAGTTCTCGCATAATGCCTTTCTCCTAAGTTTTTTTATTTCCTGCAACATAAGTAAAACCTACTAAAATTCTTAAAAGATACCCTAACGTTTTTTCATAAATGACAAACGTCATTATATTATCATTTTGTCTCTCGTTTCTTAAAGTTAGTTAGCAAATACTCTAGTCCTACAAAAAATCGAAGTGCAAGCATCCCCATCATTAAAACTGGATGTCTTAACAATTTTCGCCACTTTCCATTTTCTCATTGACTCTCATATCTTTTTGGATGCAACAACATAAATTGTTGTGCCAAATGGTAATTTAAAACTATCTAAGACTTTTACCTCTATCTTGAACAAAAATTTCAGAAACTCATTTAAAAACTTAGGCGGGAATGCAGTGGTATCACTATAAGGTTTTTGACTAGGAACAAGAAATTTTTTCATTATTCTTATTGGAGCCACTATAAAAAAAGATGCAAAGAAAAAATAGCCAATTTTTTTAACATTTAATCCCGCTTCATGTAGATCGCTTAACAAAGAACTCTTTTCATATCTTCTTAAATGGCATAAGGCCTCATCGTGTTGACTATAAAGAATTCTAAAAGCAGGAACGGTTATGATAATTTTGCCCTTATTTTTTAAAACCCTCTTCAGTTCAATCAATACTTCCAAGGGATTTGAAACATGTTCCAAGACATCAAGACAGGTAACTATATCGAAGGCTTCCTTCCTATATTTGATTTTCTCAGCCGAAGACTGTATTACATTTTTCAAACCTCTTTTTCTGCAGAATTCCACAGCCTTTTCAGAAATATCGATACCAAATGCGTTACCTAATTTACTAAGCACCACTAAATTGGCACCTGTCCCTGTGCTAACGTCTAGAATAGTTGGAAAAGAAATTTTTAGGGATTTTATCAAGTGTATTAATAAGTTCCTGCGAGTAACAAACCACCAGTGATATTCTTCCAACTCGTACATATACTTATACTCATCTGGGCCCATATGTTCAGCAAAAAGATGAATTGGTGTATAATGCCAATTTTTTACTTGCAATATATTAAAAAACATTCTTATTGAATCCATAAATGGATTGATCTTGCCCCCACCAACATGATGCCAAGAAATAGGGCCTTCCTTAACTTTGTATCCCATTTTATGGGCAAGATACAAAATCTCGATATCAAAACCGAAACCTTGCAAATAACTTCTTGAGAACAAAGGTCTCACAACTTCTTTTTTAAACATTTTAAAACCACATTGAGTATCTTTGATATCTTCCAAAAAAAACGCATGTACAAAAAAATTAAATATTTTTCCCATAAGTTTTCTATACCATTTAACTTTCAAAATCTGTTCTTTATCCTTCAAAGCTCTTGAACCAATAAAAATATCGTAATTTTTCTCTAAAATATAATGTATATTTTTCTCTATCTCTTCGGGACAAGTTGAGCCATCTGCATCAAGAAATAGACATATTTCTCCATTGGATTTTAGGATCCCCCTTTTGACGGCATGCCCCTTACCTCTATTCTTTCTGATTTTGATTGTATGTAGGTTGCAAAAATTAACTTTGTAAGATTCAGCAATTTCAAAGGTTTTATCATAACTGCCGTCATCAACTATGATTATTTCGTACACTTTTTTACTATGGATGCAATAAGAGATAAGCTGTTTAAGAAATAATGGCAATTTCTTGGCTTCATTATAAGCTGGAATTACAATTGAAATATCTATTTTACTCATACTTTCTAGTTTCCCATGGATATCCTATCATTGTTGTAAGATGCGGATATAGGCCTGCTTTTTTAGCCATTCTCCAACAGGGAATGTCCCAGCATCATCCATAATCTGGAATCTGGCTGCAAAAACTAAAGTAGATACAATAACTCCTGCTGGAACAATATACTTTGTGATAACTAAGCCTATAGTCCCTGTTTCTACAGCAATAAAAAGCAATGCGCTGTTTTTATACAGAGAGTCTTTTTTGATGAATGCTAACATTTTCTTAATTATTCAAACAAAAACCTGTTTTTGCTGATCCAATCAGAGAGTTTTTTTACTCCAGTTTCTACATCTGTTTTGGGCTGCCATACAAGCTCTTTTCTTGCTTTCTCAATGTTGCATACAAACACAGGCTGATCACCAGTCCGCCAATCACTAAAACTATATTCTATTTTCTTATTCAAGAATCTCTCAAGGAAGGAAATAAGTTCCAGCAAAGACATCTTATTATTAGGTCCGCCGCCTATGTTATAGATTTTTCCGGAAGCAGCTTCTATACTCTCTATAGCTTTTTCGTACGCATCAACTAAATCATCAATAAACAATACGTCTCTAACCTGTTTCCCGTCTCCATAGATTGTGATTGGCTTATTCAGAGATGCAGCTATAGTAAACCACGCAACCCAGCCCTGATCTTCCACGCCAAATTGCCTATACCCATAAATACAACTCTGCCGCATAACAACAGTTCGTAGTCCATATATCCTGAAATAATCCCTGACGTATTGGTCAGCTGCGCCCTTTGAGCAGCCGTATGGGGAATGAAAGTCCAATATTCTTTCCTCAGAGATTCCCTCTGGCAAAGACTCGTATTCATATCTGCCATTCCTTTCAATCACTTTTATGTCAGTCATGCCTCCATAAACCTTGTTTGTGGAAGCATAAATAAATATTGGATCAAGCTTATTTTCTCTTACTGCCTCCAGA
>DAOVKY010000139.1 GCA_030631525.1 bacterium | reverse complement strand
TATCATACTGGAGAGAAAGTAAGCTCTGCTATAAGACAATTAAAGAAAGAAGTTAAATTGCCTGTTATTCTTACTATACGTTCCTCAAACGAGGGAGGCATGGTGAAAATAGCTGATGGCAGACGTCTTGATATTTTCAGGGAAGCTATTTCAGAAACAGATTTAGTGGATATTGAAATTAGTTCAGATCGCATAAATTCTAAGGTGATAGAACTTGCCAAAACACAGAATAAAAAACTAATTCTTTCTTATCATAATTTTGAGAAAACACCTACTATACCTTGCTTGAAAAATCAGGCAGAGAAAGCATGCGAATTGGGATGTGATATTCTAAAAATCGCGACAATGGCAAACAATATGGAAGAAGTAAGGAGATTGCTGAATTTTTGCTCCAGCTGGGAGAAAACAAAGATATCTGTTATGTCAATGGGCTACTTTGGTGCAATGTCCAGACTAGCTGGGTTTCTATTTGGATCTTGTCTTACATATGGATTCATAGATCAACCTACTGCTTGCGGACAATTAAGTGTAAAGGATCTAGTTAAATATTATCATATTCTTTATCCCTTGTAGAGACGTTGCATTGCAACGTCTCTACCTCGCAAATCATTGCTCCTTTTGTAAGCCTGACTTCTACCTTATCATGAGGTTTTACCTTACGAGTGTCAGTAATTAATGTTCTCTGAGGTAATTTCAGGGTATAGCTGTATCCTCTTGAAAGAGTAGCAAGAGGGCTAAGCATATTCAGCTTACCTGAAAGATTACTCGTTCTTTGTATAGCAAGCTCTAATATATGAGAACATGTTTTATCCATCCTTTCGGAAAAATCGTCAATCTCCTGCTTGTATAAACTTAGGTTGTTTGTAAGGGCTGAAATAATCCTTGTTTGAAAATCCCTGATTTTTTGAATGATTTGCTCCATCTCTCCAACAACAAGTTCAGCTGCTGCAGACGGAGTTGGTGCGCGCAGGTCTGCAACAAAGTCGCTTATTACAAAATCTATCTCATGACCAACTGCAGAAATAACAGGAATCTTTGAATTATATATTGCTCTTGCAACAATCTCCTCATTAAATGCCCACAGATCCTCCATAGACCCGCCGCCTCTTCCAACAATCAGAACATCCATGTCCCCCATCTCATTGAACTCATCTATTGCTTTAGCTATTTCTTGCCCAGCCCCTTCTCCCTGAACCTTGACAGGGTTAATAAGAATCTCTATCTGATGGAAACGTCTGTTAATAACATTAATAATGTCTCTAACTGCAGCACCTGTCGGAGAAGTTACAATTCCAATCCTTCTTGGAAACAAAGGAATCGGCTTTTTATGTTCAGGAGAAAAAAGCCCCTCTTTTTGCAGCCTTCTTTTAAGTTGTTCAAAAGCGAGCTGAAGCTCTCCAATTCCTTTTGGTTGGAGAAGCCCCACAATGAGCTGATAATCTCCCCTGCGCTGATATACGCTTATATTCCCAAGAGCCAGTATTTTTAGACCATCCTCTACATTGAACTTTATCTTCTGGTTAGCTCCTCTGAAAAACACAGCTTTAAGCTGAGACTGTTCATCCTTTAATGTAAAATAAATGTGGCCTGAAGAAGGCATTCTGCAGTTTGATACTTCTCCTTCTACCCACACACTTGGGAAACTCTCTTCCAGCAAATTCTTTATTCTTGAAGTAAGCTCACTTACAGTAAAGATATGCGTCTTTACACTCTCCATTCTTGAATATCCTTATCAGGAACATGTTCTTCCTGTCCAAGTCTAATTGTTTGCTGATGAGCCTTTTTGAACACATTAATATTAATATGCTTCCATGCAGCTGTTTTCTTACAGTATATTGAGCATAATAAAGCAGCTGTTCTGATATCTTCGTCATTTGTATTAGACTCAACCAGAACCACTGGCCCAGGCACGTTTTGAGCTTCAAGATGTATCATTCCATCCTTAGTAAATTTAACTAAACTATTATTTTCCTGCTCATTCCTTCCAATTATAACTTTTGTGCCTGATGTAAGTCTAAAATGACGGCCGATTTTTAATAATTCAACATCTTCTAATGTAAAATCCGATTTGAATTTTATTATATCTTTCATGCGTTTTGAGAAATTTGGCTCTGTAAGCAAACATCCACCAGCCGGAGTTGAAAATTTTCTAATTCCATACCGCTTTGCCAGCATAAGTTGAGGTTTTCTTGACCGACCTTGAATATCAAACAACCTATCTCTGCTTATCCATCCTTTTATTTCAGGAACAGTAGGAGAAAGCAGCTTTGCAGATAAAGGACGAAGTATCAAGCCCTTTAAACCCGAATCCCTATCTATAATATTCATCGCATCCATGCGCTGGGACATTGGCCTTTCTCCAAGAACTTCCCCTGTAATCAGGAAAGAAGCTCCTATTTTCTTCATATATTGGGCGGCTTTTATTAGCATATAGATTCTGCAGTCTAAGCACGGATTCACATTCTTGCCATAGCCATATTTAGGATCTTTTACAATATTCAGAAAATCCTGAGACGCCTTATGAGAATACAATGTTATCCCTAATTCGTCAGCGCTTCTCTCTGCATAAGAAGGCGTTGCCTGTTTTATTGATTCTGAAAAAACATGAATAACCGTAAAGCCGTATACTCCAACGCCCTGCTCCATTACTATCTTTGCCGCTAAAGCGCTATCAAGCCCGCCAGATATTAAAGCCACTGCTTTCATAAAACCCTTCTTTATGTTATTATTCTATTTGGTATGATAACATATGGATCGAATATACGTCAAAAAGATAAACGGGATGGGGGGTCGGTTCATTTAAATCAAAATATGTAGGGACAGGGCTTGCCCCTGTCCGATAAGCTGTAATAAGGAGACATGCGCATGAAACTGGTTAAGCTTGGAAGCACAGAGGAACAGGTTTCTAAGATGTGTCTTGGGACAATGATGTTTGGTAAAAGGTGCGATGAAAAGGAATCAGACAGAATACTATCCTTTGCTTTGGATAAGGAAGTTAATTTTATTGATACTGCTGCAATGTATTGTGAAGGAGAGACAGAAAAAATACTTGGACGTATAATTAAAAGCAGGAGAAAGAAACTCTTTATAACCACAAAAGTTCACAAAGGCATAGATAGTAAAAGCATTCTTGAAAGTATAGACGAGAGTCTCAAGAGACTTCAAACAGATTATGTTGACCTGTATCTGATCCACTGGCCAAAGGAAGGAATGAATCCTGAGGAAACTATGAAAGCTCTTAACAAGATTGTAGAAAAAGGCAAAACGCGGTTTATAGGCTGTTCTAATTATCCAGCATGGCTGTTTGCATACTCTAATTGCATTGCTGAACTGAGAGGATGGAAAACATTCATCAATCATCAGGTTTGCTATAATCTTATCGAGAGAGAAATTGAGGTTGAAGTGCTTCCGCAGGCAGTGGCGGAAAACATAGCAATAACTACTTACAGGCCTCTGGCAATCGGGCTCTTAACAGGGAGATATAAGCCAGAACAACCTATCCCTGATGATTCCC
>DAOVKY010000173.1 GCA_030631525.1 bacterium | reverse complement strand
TGATGCTGAGGAGCATATCTCTACCGCTTGTATCTCAAAAGAGGCATCTGTTCTTACTTTTGGCGGGCTTTCAAAATCATACCTTTCCCCGGGACTGCGTATTGGATGGTGTGTTGTAAGCGGAAAAGAGGAAAATTTAGGAGACTATTACAGAGCTATGCAAAAACTAACACGAGCAAGACTCTGCGCAAATCACCCTGAACAATATGCAATAAAGTCGGCTTTGGAAGGGGATCAATCACATATAAAAGAAGCAAATGCAAAGCTTAAACGAAGAGCGGATATTACATACCAAATGCTCAATGCTATTCCAAATATCAAGTGTGTAAAACCAAGAGGAGCCTTTTACGCATTCCCTAAAATAGATGTGCCTGTATCAGACCGGAAATTTGTTTCTGATTTAATCTATGAAACTGGAGTTGTCGTTGTTCCAGGTGGGGGATTCGGCCAAAAGCCGGAAACAAAACATTTCAGAATTGTTTTCTTGCCGGAGGAAGATATCTTAAGACAGGCATATGAAAAAATCAGGCAATTCATGGATAAATATAAAGTAAATACTCAGTGAAAGCCGTCTACTGTCTGTCATTCCCGCAGTAGTAAGCGGGAATCCAGCGTTTCAAAACATAGATTCCTGCTAAAAATCTGCAGGAATGACAAACGAGATTGCTTCATCGTCGGGGGGCGATGACAGGGTATACAATACTTCCAATCACACCTCCTATGCAGTCAAAAAGTACATCAAGTAGGCTCATGTCTCTGTCTGGCACAAAGGATTGGTGTAATTCGTCGCTTAAGCCGTAGAGAGTGCTGAATATTGCTGTAAAAATGATAAAACTTATGTTAGAGAATTTTAATTCTGAATTTTTTAGTCCTCTCATAAGGAGAAAACCAAGAACGGCATATTCCAAGAGATGCAGCAGTTTGTCGAAGTAGGGGACTTCAACATCTGGAATTTCTTTGCCGGGCAGGGATGACAGAAAAAACATGAGAATAAGATAGAATATTATTGGAAGAAGAAACCTTGAAAGATATCGTTTGTTCACTTACCTGTTATCTTGTGAAAGAACTTTAGGAATTCATTAAACTGAACCCTTTTATCAAACTTTTCTTCCATAAGCTTACGAGCGTTTTTACCCATCTGTAGATAATTATTCTTATCTGAAGAGAGTTTTATAATCGCATCTATAAGTTCGCTCTGGTCCCCGGGTTTTATCATATAGCCTGTTTCTCCATCAAAGACAACTTCAGGCACTCCAGCTAATTTTGATGCTATAACAGGCAGCTCCATAGACATTGCTTCAAGCAGGACATTTGGCAAACCCTCCTTGTAAAGACTTGGAAGAACCAATATGTCAATTCTCTCAAAAATATAATTTGGTTCATTAGTAAATGGGAAAAATGTCACGTTCTTTTCAAGATTCATTGTTTTTACTTTTGCTTTCAACATTTCCTCATCCGGACCATCCCCGACAAGCATCAAGTGAATGTCAGGAATAGAACTAGTTGCTAGCTTTGCAATCGCCTCAAAAAGAACGACCTGACCTTTTCTTTCCTCAAAAGAACCAACTGAACCCAGAACAGGAGCGGCAGTACTGCAAAGAGGATAACGCCTCAATGCTTCAGCTTTATTCTTATCCGAGGAAGTAAAACGTTCAACCTCTGTTCCCTGATAGATTAGCTCAACCTTTTTAGGAGGTATTTTATAGTTATCAACAAGATACTTGCGCGTAAAGTCTGTGATACTGATGATTCTTACATTAATAGAGTCATCAGGAAGATAAAATTCTCTCAGATATTCAGGTACAATGGTACCTGTTTTTGGTATAAGAACTGTGTCAAGACCAGCTTGTTTTATGCATTCAGCGCCAAAAACAGCGCAGTGAAAACCATTTCTTGGAGGATGTACAGTACAAACAGCCACATCACAATTATTCAGACCATCAATCCATAGCTTTTTAAATTTATCGCTTTTAGATACAACTCTGTCCCAGTCATATCCGATGACGCGCGCGCCTGCTTTTGAGCATTCTATAGCTACCCAGCTATTCAGAGGCGCAATAACAGTAACATCCTCTCCTTTATTAATGAAAACTTTGGCTGCTTCAGAAACCCAGATTTGAGTCCCGCCATGAAGATGTGTGTCTTCTATAAATCCGATATGCATATTTCTAACTCCTCTATAATCAGTTCTCAGACTTTTTTAAAGTTTTGAGCAATTTATAGAATGTCTCTGCAAGAATCTCCGTGCCATAACGCATTCTTATAGCATCCCTGTTATGCTTTTTAAGTTCTTCTTCATTTTCTCCAAACATTAGCTTTGTTGCTTTACTAAGAAAATCCTGAGAAAAATCATTCTCTGGGAAAAGTATGTATTTTATTTGCTTCTCTTCAGGAAGATCTTTCCCTACTACCTTATCAAAAACATCTTCAGGATAATAACTGCTGCATATAATAGGGATCCCACACGCACTGGCCTCAATAATAGGCAACCCTCTGCCTTCAGTTTCACTGGGAAACAAAACTACTGTAGCAAGTCTGTAAATGTCCTCAATATGCATACGTTCCAGTCCATTTGCCTTAAAGCTTGGGTGTTCTTCTGTTCCTACTGAAAACGCAATAAAGATACGGTCAGAAATATCTTCTGGCAATACTGAACATAGATCAATATAAGCCTTTAAAACGGTTTCAACGTCTGCCTGATGTTCTATAGGCACAGGCCCTGTTATATGGAGAACAAGTTGGAAGTCTTTATTGCTTTCAAATTTCTTGCGAAAAGGAGAGTAGTTCATAAGCGCATTGAAAAGATGCAAATCCTCTTCAATGCGTTTTCTGGCAATTACGCGTGTGGGCTGGAGGCAGTAAATAATCTTTTCACTTGTTAAGTCAAGCTCAAGTCCATTTCTAAATCCACAGACAACAGGCTTCTGTTCCTTCATCCAGTTTTCAAGATTCTCAACATGAGAGGAAACTGAAACAGGTTTGATCTTCGGCTTGCCGCCTGAAAGTATATATGCCATTCTCCGACGTGAAGATAT
>DAOVKY010000017.1 GCA_030631525.1 bacterium | reverse complement strand
TTATTGAGGTTTTAGGCGATTTGGGGTAAGGTAACATCAAAGCAGGAGTGGTTGTTTAATGATTAAAGGAGATAAATAACTATGAAAATAAAACTAATAATCACATTACTAGCTTTATCACTTCTAAGTGGCTGTTCAGTAATCAGAATGCCCCAAGTATATAACTACGATAGAATACGAGTCATCAAAACAGCTTATGTAGTAAAGCATGATAAATCAACGAGAAACATAGAGCTTTATATTCAAAAAGCTCTAGCTAGAAAAGGAATTGGAACAAGTTATGGTCCCTTGGATAGAAAACCTGACAGCATAGATATCTATATTACATATGTTGATGTGTGGAGGTGGGGTGGGGCGATTGGGGGGATATACTTAAAGGAGTTGGATGTAATGATATATGAAAATAAAACTAATGAATTATTGGCGGTTGGTGCATTCCATAACCGATTCTTAAATAGTTGGCCTAATCCAAATAAAAAGGTGCAACAAGTTATTGATTCTATATTTGCAAATAATCAACTTTTGAAGTCAAAGTAATTTAAAAATCAAAATAAAGGAGCTAGTATAAATGAATAATAATGTTAAAGATTTAACAAAGAAGATATTTTCGCTTGGATTAGTGTTAATGCTTATTATCTGGTCTGTTATAGAACTAAAAGCAGAAACTTACTGTTTTGAAGATTATAAATGGGGACGAACTTTGACTGATATTAAAAATCAATTGAAAGCCAAGAATAAAAAAGCGAATGTTGTTAAAATGGAAACATTCTTAGCATTGGCATATTATGATAATATTTTTGGCGAATCTTGTAGCGTGCTTTTTGGATTTACGCCAAAGAGTGAATTACTTACTTTGGTTATGATTACTTGGCACGATATAACATCAATCGGGATTAATTTAAAAAATCTTTTAACAAAAAAATACGGCAATCCCAGACAACCAAACCAATTTATGGAAAAATATGAATGGGCTAAATCTCCGTATTTTATAACATTAGATTATAGTTTTATAAAAACAGATTTAATTTATAAAAACGAAGATTATGGAGATAAATGCAGAAAGGAAACAGCAGAAATAATAGAAAAAGAAATAGATAGATTTTAATTACGGGTGCTGATGGCTCAATATATAAAATGCCCCAATTGTGGATATGCAGGAATAACCAAAAGAGTTAGCTGGGATGGAGCTGGTTGTTTAATTGCAATAATATTATTAATATGCTTCGTTATTCCCGGAATAATTTACATTATCTGGCGTGATAGCAAGGCAGGACAATTATGTTGTCCAAAATGTGGCAACACCAACATAGTAAGGACTTCTGAAGCGGAGACTATTGTCAACATGGCTATTTCCAATCCTTTTTTCAGAGATTTATTTGTTAAGGGGCAACGAGTCATAGATAATGAAAGCAAAAAATGGAAAGTAAGAAAATCAAAGGATAGAATTTACGGACCAGTTGATACAGAAACTCTACGTAGATGGATTCAAGAAAAAAGGGTTTTAGCATATCACTGTATTATAGAGATAGAACAAATAAAGAAATGTCCATTTTGTGCCGAAGAGATAAAGAATGATGCAATCGTTTGTAGATATTGCAAAAAAGACCTCCCAAAAGAAAGCAAGGTTGAATCTAAAATAGAATTGAATTAAAAAATCGATAACTGTTTGATGAAACAATATAGTCAAGTAAAAACTAAAGTAAGATTTTTTATAGAAAATTCAAAGGTAGAGGCACTAATTGCCTTTTTAATTGTCATATCAATAGCAATCTTATCTATAGAGCTTTTTGAACTTGCAGGTAAAAATACAATCGAATTGGCGATTGTTTGTGGCTATTATTTAAATTTAATATTTGTTATTGAACTGGTTTTGAGAGGCTATGTAATTGGAAACTTTCGAAAGTTTTTCAAGCATCATCTCCTTGATATATTAGCAGTGGTGCCTCCATTATTTCAAGCTTTAAGCGTAATGCGCATTTTACGTTTAGCCAGATTAGCACGTATAGTTAGGTTAGTTAGATTGGCGAAATTCGTAAAATTGGTAAAATTTATGAAAATATTTCGCATACATAAATTGGGAACTGTTGTAGATAGACATACAGGAGTCATTCGTGTCGAAGGGTTGCCTTTAGAGTTAGAAGGATGTTCTTTGAATGATTATCTGAACAAGCAGGAAAGTGATGTTTTGGAATTTAAAGCCACCCTAAGACAAGATATAAGAAAAACAGGGGAAAATAATTCTTTGCAGGGGAAATTCGTAAAAACTATAGCTGCATTTTTAAATTCCAAAGGAGGCGTTCTTCTCATAGGGGTAAATGATAATGGCGAAGTGTGTGGGATTGAAAAAGATCTTGAAACTTTAGGTAAGCGCAAAAATGAAGATGGATTTCAACAAACCTTAATGAATATTATAAATGAGAAGTTAGATAAAGCAATTACGAGATATATGAAAATAAAATTTGAAAAAAAGGATAGTAAAACCGTTTGTATAGTAGGAGTAAAGAAGAGTGGTGAGCCTTGTTTTTATCACGAAAAAAAAGAGGACAGGCATGATTTTTACATAAGAATACAAAACATGACGAAAAGATTAGATACTAAAGAAGCGCATGATTATATTGTAAAATTCTGGAAGAATAAGTGAAATAAATATGAACAGGCATGCTTGTCCCATACTGGATTCCCCGATTAAATTGTGGAATGACCCCGAAGGCGTTCGGGGCCACGGGACTTTGTCCCTTGCAATGACAGAAAAGTTGAATTAAACAAAAAGAGGAAATTGTATGATAAAAATACTTAGCGAAATAGATAAACTTCAAAAAGAGATTAATTCTTTTAGACCGTTGTCTAAAAACATATTAAAACAATTAAAAGAATATTATAGAGTGGGCTTGACTTATTCCAGTAACGCTTTGGAAGGAAACTCATTAACCGAGACAGAAACCAAAATTGTTTTAGAGGATGGGATAACAATAGGTGGAAAGCCTATTAAAGATTTATATGAGGCATTAGGACATAGTGAGGCATATGATCATATTTATAGATTAGCGAAAAATACAATCGTTTCGGAAGCAGATATTAAGAAGCTGCATAAACTTTTCTATTATAGGATTAATAAAAATAAAGCAGGAAAATACAGAACAGAGAAAGTTTTTATTGCAGGCTCTAAATATACTCTTCCCGACCCGGATAAAATTCCTGTTCTTATGAAAGAATTTGCAGATAAATTTAAAAAAATAGAGCAAAAATACCATCCAGTAGAATACGCTGCTTTAGTTCATAAAGAATTTGTATTTATACATCCTTTTGTAGATGGAAATGGAAGAGTAGCAAGACTTTTAATGAATTTAATTCTTCTGCAAAAAAAATATGTTATTGCGATCATTCCACCCGTTCTTCGCAGAGATTACATAGAATCATTAGAAAAAGCGCATACATCTGATAGGGACTTTATATCGTTTATTGCCAGGACGATACGCGAAACACAAAAAGACTATTTAAGGCTTTTAAGATGAATAAAATCACAATAATACTAATCGTATTATGTATGTCTCTGTCCCCGCTTAATGGCTATGCTGAGCAGAGTGTGGAGGATGTGCTTGGCAGACTTGAAGAAAAAATGTCAAATATAAAAACTTTGCAAACTGGTTTTGTTCAGGAGAAAAATTTGGCGATTTTTGATAAGAAAATTACTCTGAAAGGCAAAATATTTCTTAAAAAACCAAGGCTTTTTGCATGGCATACTGAAGAACCTACGCGGTATTCTATGGTTATAAGGGATGATGTTATTCTTCAGTGGGATGAAGATATAGACCAAGTTCAGAAAGTAAGCATGAAGGATAATCCTGCGTTTCAGACCGTTGTCGGGCAAATGAGGAAGTGGCTTTCAGGAATGTATATGTCATTATTAGGAGAATACAATATAACATTACTCAAGCAAAACCCGGTTTCCCTTAAATTCATGCCGCGCGAAAACACAATGGCTTATAACATTATCAGCTATGTAAGAATTGTATTTAGAGAAGATGAACGCTATATCTGCGAGATATACATAAAGGATAAAACAGGAGATTCTACACTTCTCAGGTTTACTGACACTCTGCTGAATACTCCGATCGATGATGCGGCATGGAAGGTCAAACCGCGTGGCTGATAAACGGAAACGTCTTATATTCGGACTTGCAGCAGGCATAATCATTTTTGCAGCGATTGGCATCAGATTTATTTCCTTTGATAATGACATTGAACTAATGCTTCCTGCGAATCCTGAGATTCTTCGCAGTCTACGCTTTTTCAGAGAATCCAACATTTCGGATAAAGTTATTCTTTCTCTAAAACTGAAATCACAGGAACGTACAACGCATGATCTTATTCAAGCTGTTGAAAAATTAGAAAAGTCTCTAAATCTACCTTTAATAACAGAGGTAATAAGTGGTATTTCTAAAGCCGATCTAATACAAGAAATGCACTCTTTTTTGGAATATGTTCCACAGCTGCTCAACGAACAGGATCTCTCCAAAATTGAAAAGCAGATAACTCATGCAGGAGTAAAAGCGAGCCTGAGCAGAAACTATCAGCAATTACTGACTCCAGGCAGTGGATTTATAATGCCGTTTATTCAATCTGATCCGCTTGGGATAAAATCCGGATTTCTCTCTAATATACAAAAGCTTTCTAGTTCATTAGGATATAGTGTAAAGATTAAGAATGGCCATTTTATCAGCCAGAATGGCAGAAATGCTATGCTTATTCTTAAAACGCCTGTACGGCTTACTGATGGATTCGGCTCAAGAAACCTGATAGCGTATCTGCATAAACAGCTGGAGTCTCTACCTGAATTTGTTTCAGCTGATATTATTGCCGGACATATTCATACAATCAGCAATGAAGATGTAATAAAAAGAGATATTCGCTTAACATTGATTATTGCCTCAGCCGCTTTTCTCTTATTATTCTTATTCATCTTCCGGGACATAAGGGCAGTTTTGATCTTTCTCATACCACTGATATCGGTTCTTGTTTCCATAAATCTCTCAGCTATTGTTCTTGGAAAGCTGTCATATTTTATTATTGGAATGGGCGCTGTTGTTGCCGGCATTGCTGTAGATTACGGGATACATGTGTATCTGGCTGTACGAACAGGAGCCGGCAAGCCTGATGCGGTTAAGAAAATAATAAGACCGGTAATAATTGCAGCGTTGACCACAATAGGTGTTTTTGCTGCATTCTTCTTTTCCAGTGTTAAAGGGTATCATCAGCTCGCTCTTTTCTCAATCCTCAGTATTATTCTCTGCCTTGTTTGCGCCTTGTTTGTCTTACCCTATCTTTTAGCCGGGAAACATTATAGAAATCTTCCTGTTATGCTCAAACAGGGCAGTTCTATGCACTCGCAAGTTTTTGACCGCATATGCATTGCATGCTGGGGAGTGATTATAATTGCTGCAATAGTTCTAAGCTGGCAATTAGAATTTAATAACGATATTAGTCAATTGGATGGGAGTAAACCGGAAGTCATACAGACTGAGCAAGGGTTTCATAATGTGTGGGGAGGAGCGGATAAACCGGCAATCCTTGTTGTATCAGGTGAAAATTTGGAAGAGGCGCTTCAGTGTAATGAGCGCATTTACACCAAAGCAGTAAATGAAGTTGGAGAAGATAATTTTGCCCCAATGGGGCTTTCAAGTTTTGCAGAATTGTGGCTGTCAAATCAAACACGAATAGCAAATTCTGCGCGCTGGAACAAGTTCTGGAGCGAAGGAAGAGAAGCAAAGCTGAAAGAGCTTCTTCAAGAGCATGGTCAAACATATCATTTTTCTGATGATGCATTTTCTCCGTTTTTCAAACACCTGTATATTGAGAAGATTATTGAGAATACACCTGAGGGGCTTACTTTTTTTGACCAGTTAAAAGAACGATTTATACTGAAAAAAGCAGATGGATATCAGGTGTTATCATTTTTCCCGGATAAAGATAAATATGTTAAGGCGCTTGGCGCAATAAGCAGCCGTTATTCGAAGACATTCTTGGTATCCAGAAATGCTTTTCCAGCATGCTCTCAAACGCAGTTTCATCAGAAGTTGTCTTTTTATCAGGAATTGCCGGGCTGTTAATTCTGGTATTAACCTGTTTATTGCTAAGAAACATACGGCTAACTGTGCTTGCACTGATTCCGGTTATCACAGGCATTATATTGATATTAGGTATCCTGCCTGTACTTGGGTTATCTCTAAATGCTCCCTGTGTTATTGCAGGGATAATTGTTATTGGTCTCTGCATTGACTATGGGATATTCATGGTTTATACTTGTGAATATAATTTAAAAACAGGAACGCGCATGGCAGTCTCATTGTCAGCGCTCACAACAGTTATTGGGGCAGGTGCGCTTTTGTTTGCTCTGCACCCTGTATTGTTTTCTATTGGGATAACACTTGTAGTAGGAGTAACGGGAGGATATATTTCAGCGCTATTAGTTATTCCATCTTTGTATAGATTAACAGTAAAGAAGGCAAGTCCCCCTTTGAAGGGGGATTCAGGGGGATGTTGAGCATGACACTTAAAAATTTAGTTTTTGGACTTGTCATATTGTGCAGTGCTGGATGCAGCAGTATTCCGTTTAAAAAGATTCAATATGTTTCAGTAAGCGAAGTGCAACCTGCCGCAATTCGGGAACAATTTGCCAGTACCCTTTCTCAGAAATTCCAGGTAATTAACACAATTGTTTTTCAGTATAAGCGGCATAAGTTCTCTGCTATTGGATATACTGATATTGACGCTCTCCAAAAGATTTTTACAATTGCCTGCCTTAATCATGCAGGTATTAAGCTATTTGAATTATCCGGGACTAATAATAGCGTTAAATGCAAGTTCGCTTTTGAAGGAGCTTCTTTTCCAGGCAATTTTGACAAAGCAGTGGCAAATGATATTAAAAGAATTTATTTTGACTGCATTCCTGATCCTGAATCTAAAATATATAAAAAGAAAAAGAAGATTGTTTTCAGGCAGCCTTCAGGAACAGGTGTAATGGAATACATATTCGCCGGCGCTGACAATCTGTTGGTTGAAAAACGATATTACAAAGGGTGGCGCAAGATCTGGAGTGTTTTTTATTATGAGTATCGCAGGAAGAATGGAAAACTATATCCATCCGGCATTATGCTAAAACATCATAAATACAACTATCAGCTAATTGTGCGGTTGAAGGAGATTCAGACATGAATAAACTTATGCAGGAGATCAGACAATGCATGTCTGATTTAGCTGAAACTAAGAAAAGAGAAGTATATGCACACTTTCTTTTCCCTGCAGAGTTCATTGGGTTTCAGGGACATTTTCCAGGCAAACCTGTTCTACCGGGTGTTTGCGAGATACAGGCAGTTATAGTAATGCTTCAGGTATGGGAAAAGAGGGATATTAGACTGAAGGAAATTGTTTCGGCAAAATTTCTTTCACCAGTTTCCCATGGAGAAGAACTTGTTTTTAATTACAGGGAACAAACAGAAAGCAATAGTGAAGTTCTCATAAAAGCATCAGTAACCAGTAAGGGTAAAAAAATTGCAGAACTGCAGTTGAGAGTGAGTTTTAAAAATGAAACACAAGAGAACTAATATACATACGCCAGAGGCAGTTGTTGTTGCCTGTGATCTCGTAACTCCATATGGCTGGGGAATTGATGCGTGCTGGAATGGGCTTTTATCCGGAAAGACTGCAATAAATCTGTTAGAACGTTTTGATACAGGGGCATTTCAAACAAAAAAAGCAGCAGTAATTCCTGACCTCAATCTCGCTCAGAACGACTCTCTGATAATGCAGATGTTGAAGACGTTATTAAAGAAAGCATCTGCTGTTATTCCAAAGGACACTCTCTTAATTCTAGCAACCACAACAGGCGAAATAGATATTCTGGAGAAACAGGTTCTTAGTGCCAAAGGTAATGCAAATGAAAGCGCATTAGGATGTTTGTTAAGCAAGGTGCAATGTTTGAGCGGGATAAAGTCACCCGGGATTATTGTGTCTGCAGCATGTACTTCTTCAAGCAGCGCAATTGCGCAGGCAGGAGCAATGATTCGCAGTAAAGAGCGTGATTGCGTACTGATAGTTGCCTGTGATATTGTAAGCGAATTTGTTTTTGCCGGATTTTCTTCTCTCATGGCATTAGATAAAGATACAGCGCAGCCTTTTGATAAAAACAGAAGTGGACTAAGTCTTGGCGAAGCAGCGGGTTTTATTCTGGTCATGAATAAGGGAAGGGCTATTAGAGAAAAAAGGCCTGTTGTTGGAGAAATAGCCGGATGGGGACTGACAAATGATGCTAATCACATGACCGGTCCGTCCAGAGACGGCAGCGGACTGGCGCTGGCTATGCGTAAAGCAATGCAGTCGGCGGATATCTCTAAAGATACTGTGGGATGCATAGCAGCGCACGGTACAGGAACTATATATAATGATGCTATGGAAATAAAAGCGTTTAAATCTGTTTTTACCTCCGAAGCCGTGCCAACGTATTCCATTAAGGGAGCGATAGGACATACAATGGGAGCAGCAGGTCTGGTAGAGGTGATTATAGCGTTGCGGTCACTGAAAGAAAAACTTGTTCCGCCTACAGTTAATCTACGTGCTGCTGATGATGAAGCTGAGGGATGGGTCTCCAATGAACAGTGCGCATTTGACAGCCCTGTAACTATTTCTATCAATGCCGGATTCGGCGGAGTGAATTCTGCATTGATATTAAAAAAATAGGATAAGTAGCAGTTATGATTATTTCAGGTATTGGCTGGATTAGTAAAAAAAAATATGGATGTGTAAATAAGAGAATACTCAGAGATTGTACCGATATAAAATCCCTGCATTCAAAGCTGCGGAATGAATCAATATTTTTGTATCCTGTGAAGAATTTTGGCAGATTTGACACAACGTCAAAAATGGCTTGTTGCGCAGGTGCTCTGGCGCTGCATGATGCAGGAATAAAGTATTCAGAAAAACACAGACAGGACATTGGAATTATCGGCACAAATACTGATGGATGTCTAAGATCCAATCTGAACTATTTCAAGGATTATGTGCAGACAGGCAGAAAACTTGC
>DAOVKY010000096.1 GCA_030631525.1 bacterium | reverse complement strand
GGCTTATGTATCACAGATTTTAAAATTTCGAGATGTCTTGGAGAAAGGCCCAGGACGTCCAATCCCAGAAAAACATTGCTGGATAGTAATCTTATATTAACACTTTCCCCAAAAGGCGTTGGAAGAACAGATATTCTCAAATCCAGCTCAGCATTTCCTATCTTTACTTTTATCCTTCCATCCTGAGGCATACGTCTTTCAGCTATGTTGAGAGATGCCATTATTTTTATTCTGGAAACCAGAGCCTCTCTAAAATGCTTAACGGATTTAGGAACCTTTGCGTCATGCAGTATTCCGTCAATACGGTATCTTATCCGCAACTCGTCTTCATATGGTTCTATATGAATGTCAGTAGCTCTGTCCCTGTATGCTTCTAAAAATATTTGATTCACAAACTTTATTATAGAAGCATCTGTGGCTAGCTCTTCTATATTATCAACAGAAGGCTCCACCATTTTTATTGCCTCCGTTTGAGAGGTTTGCTTCATCATTTCCTCTATAGTTTCAGCGCCAATGCCATAATATTTTTTCAAAGCCTTAGTAACATCCAGCTCACCGGCAAGCATTGGGTTGATCTTATAGCCAAGAAGCAGTGTTAGATCATCTATGAATTCAAGATTTGACGGGTCGGTTAACGCAACAGTTAACACCTTCCCTTCCAACTTGACAGGGATCAGCTCATAGTGGCATACAAACTTTGCAGGAACTTTCTTTATTACATCTGGGGGAATAGCAAGCTTCTTTATCTGAATATATGGAATCTTTAGTTTTTTAGATAAGAGAGGTAAAACTTCCTCTTCAGAAGCGATTCCCATTTTAACAACTGTGCGGCCAAGGAATTCTCCAATCCTCTGATGCTGCGATAAAGCCTGCTCTAACTGCTTATCTGAAATAATATTATTCGCAATAAGCAGCTCACCCAAACGCAAATTTTCCTTAAAAAGCAACTCATCCCCCTGCCCCCTTCTCTTGACAAAGAAGGGGAAAAAATTAAATTGTTGTTCTTCCACTCTATTCCCTCTCTGTCAAGAGAGGGTTAGGGTGAGTTAATAATGTTTTTTTATCTCCTCATGAACAGTTGTCTCTTTTGTTTTACTTTCATCTAATACTTTCTTGTCTATTTCCTTCATGGCAGCAGTTGGTAAATCATGTTCTCCAGAGACTATATGCGGCGTAAGAAAAATCACTATCTCCTTTTTAATTATGTCTTTATCTATTTTGCCAAACAAATACCCAAATATAGGAATTTTTCTAAAAAAGGGAATACCACTGTTTGTGTCTGTTAACTCATCCTTTATAAGTCCTGCCATAACTATTGTAACACCATCCTTTACCATGACAGTTGTTTCTGTCTCGGATTTTGAGACTATTGGTATGGTATTTCCCTGAGATGTTGTTACAGTGCCTGAAACTGAGCTTACCTCAGGCTTGATCTTCATTGTAATAAAACCATGTTCATTTATTGTTGGTACAACAGAAAGCGTTACTCCAACGTCAACATTTGTGACACTTTCTGCAGTCTCTGTTGTTGAAGAGCCCTGTGAAACAGTAGTAGTAACATATGGTCTGGTTTCTCCCACATGTATTCTGGCTTCAGCATTGTTGATAACAGTTATTCTCGGGCTCTGGAGAAGATTTGTCTTACCGATTGTATTCAGTGCCTGAAGAAATCCTGTATACTTATCAACAGCCAGCTTACCAAGAGAAAGGGTCATACCCGGAGAAAGATTATCTTTTGTTGAAGACAAACCAAACTTACCAACAAATTCCGCGTTTTTGTTCTTTGAGAAAAGATAATCCCAGTTTACGCCCATCTTATATTCATCAGTTAGAGTGATTTGGACAATTCTTGCTTCAATTAATACCTCTCTTGTTCTTGTATCAGCAGCTATGATTATTTTAGAAAGTTTCTCCATATTTGAAGGCAGGTCTGTTATGATTATCTTATTCGTTGTCTTATCCCCTATAATACTGCCAATATTCTTGGTAACTTCTTTTGCAAGTTTTGCTTCTATATCTTCAACTTTAGCATAATTAAGCTCAAATACTTCCGTAACTGTTGCGGCCTTAGAATCACATTCCTCAATAACTCTTGCTGCCAGTTCAACGTTTTTCGGTATATCAATGAGTATAACTTTACCTGCTTTCTGATCTATTTGAATATGTCCTTTTTTGGAGATGATTTTTTTTAGCTTTCCCTCAATCTCCTTAGGATCTGCATACTTAAGCGTAAAGGTTTTTGTGATATAAGGTTCATCTAATTCCTTAATAATTTCATCAAGTTTTGATTCCTGGCTAAGAACGTCATTTATAATTAATGTATTTGTTCTTTCATCAACAACAATTTTTCCAATCTTTGTTTTCATCTGATCCAATGATTTTTTTACATCAATAGCGTTCGCATACTTTAACTGATATATTTTTATTTTTCTCGGATCTCTGAATTTCCTGCCATGAACTGCCTCATATTCTCTCTCTGTCATTACCTTAATAATATCCCCTTTTTCTTCATAAGCAAGGTTATTTGTCTCAAATATCATTCTGAGAACATCCCATGCTTCCACATTTCTCAAAAAGATACTTATTCTTCCTTTTACACTATTACTGGCAACAATATTTACTCCGCTCTTTTTAGACAGAAGCTTAAATGCTTCCAGAATATCCATATTCTTGAGTTCCAAAAGAGTGATCTTTGAAGAGCATATATCGGCTGTCTTTTTGATAGATGCTTTTGGAGATGTTCTTCTAGTTTCCTTAAAAGGTGCTCTTGGAAGCATCTCTAAATCTTCCTCAGTCTGGGAAAACACTGATATGTTGGATTGGGCACTAAACACTGCAATCAAAACCAAAACTATTATTCTCATAGCAAACACCCCTTTTTTTTATAGAAATAAATCTATTGTTTCTAGTCCGTAACTTAAAGTAACACTTGATTCTGAAATCTTGCTGACTTTTAACTCTCCAATAGTGTTTCCTTCACTAACATAATGAACACTTTTTGTCTTTCTGTTTTCTATAATTGCCTGCGTCCTTTCATCTAAAACTATTCCAATCAGCTTTAGATCCTTTACAAGCTGCCCTATGCCTATCCCTACCTCTGGCAGAATAACAGGATTAGCTGCTAATTGCTTGAATAAGTTGCGCTTTTTTGCCATTGATGAATAGAATGAAGATGGCTTTAAATTCTGGCTTTTTAGATTAATTTGTTGCTTTTTATCTATGCTTTTCAAGGAAAAGACTCTTGAGTCAATGACTCTTGAGCTTGGAATTAATATTTCTTCTGGTGTTCTAGGTCTTATCCAGATATAAGCTGTATAAATAAGAAGCATAGAAATAACAACAGGAAGTATTCTATTAATTGACATGACTGGTTCTATTTTTAATACAGAAAGCACCTGTTTTAACCGATCAGAGCCCTCTCGCTCCTTTTTTTCTCCTCTTATTAATCTTAACAATCGATCTTCAGGATGAAAGTTATTCATTACGCTCAATAGTTTTAAGAACAAGTTCTTTGTCAACAATCTTCTTGCCCTCTATAATCAAATTCTCCAATGTATCGTGACACAACAGGGCTATTCTTCTTGGATATCCCAGAGAGTATTTATATATCTCATCCATAGCATCATCTGTAAAAACATCTCTAAAATTATCCAGGCCTGCCTGCCTAAGACGAAACAGAATCAGTTTCTTTGTATCCTCCTGACCTAGAGGGTTAATAATGTACTTCAAACTAATTCTGTCAGTAAAATTCCTGACATGTTTTATCTTAGGAAGCAATTCCAGCTGAGCCATGATAATAAGCTGTAAGAGCTTATATTTATTAGTTTCATAATTCAAAAGAGTGCGCAAAACCTCCAAAAAAGGTAGCGATAGCTTTTGTCCCTCATCAATTAATAGAACTACTGTTTTTTCTTCATCTACTCCTTCCCTGAACAGATACCTTTCAATAGCATCCTGACAATCCATTGATGAACGGAGGTCTCCGTCTATGCCAAAACGCTTTGCTAAGGAACTAAGGAACTGAAATTCCGACTTATAATTTGGATTCAATATCATATGAAAAGCAAACCTGTTTTCATTACGAAAAGACTGCATAAGAATTCTGCTTAATGTAGTCTTCCCAACACCAACATCCCCAAGAATTAAGCTCATTCCTCTTTTTAGGCGAATTGCAATCTCAAGTCTTCTTAATGCACTGCCATGTTCTCGCGATTGGTAAAAGAAATTAGGATCCGGACTCGTAGAAAAGGGTTCTTCTTTTAATCCTAATTTATTAAAATAACTCATTTTAATGCCCCTTCTTTTATCCTGCTCTGTATTTCTCCTATAGAAATCCCCTCTTTTCTCAATCTTCTTATTTTAGCTAATTGCTTAACTGTAGAATCGTCAAAGTATCTATAGTTTAATTGAGATGTTCGCCCAAGCTCTTTTATTAAGCCAAGTTTCAAGTAATACTTTATTGTATAAACAGAAACACCTGTTATGCGTGATAAGTC
>DAOVKY010000199.1 GCA_030631525.1 bacterium | reverse complement strand
CAATAAAGGCTGTATTACCAAAATTAGTTGTTATTTTGTTTAGTGGAATACTTATATTGGGGTTGGGACTGGTTGACGATATTCATAAATTATCCGCAAAAACAAAACTAATGGCACAGATAATGGTTGCATTGCTGCTTATTAGTTTTGGTATAAGAATAACGCTTTTTATAGAGAATAATTTTATTAGCAGTATTATCACGATTGTATGGATAGTTGGGATTACGAATGCATTTAACTTGCTGGATAATATGGATGGACTCGCGGCAGGTGTGGCGTTTATTGCGTCTATGATATTTTTTGCGATAACAGCATTACAAGGGCAGGTTTTCACTGCAACAATACTTTTAGTTTTTGCCGGAAGTATATTTGGTTTTTTGCGGTACAATATGCATCCCGCCAGGATATTTATGGGCGATGCAGGTAGTATGTTTATAGGCTATATACTGGCTGTGTTAACAGTTGTAAGTTCCTATTATACAAAAAGCAGTCCTACATTGTTTCCTGTGATTATGCCTGTTTTAATACTTGGGGTGCCGATCTTTGATACAATCTCTGTATTAGTTGTAAGGATTAAGAATAAAAAAGCTATTTCACAAGGGGATATGAATCATTTTTCACACAGGCTTGTTAATTTAGGAATGACTCAGAAACAGGCAGTGGGGTTTATTTATCTGGTTACTTTCTGTGTAGGGATCAATGCTTTACTTCTTTGTTTTGTTAATATATGGGGCTCGGGTGTAATATTGGTTCAGGCTGTATGTATATTTATAATTATTGTAATTTTAGAGAGGATAGCAAAGAGAAATAGTGATAAGAAAAGCGAAAGTAGCTGACATAAAACAGATTTATAACTTGATTATGGAATTTGCTCTCAAGGAGGAAATGCTTCCGCGTTCCTTGAGTGAATTATATGATAACTTAAGGGATTTCTTTGTGTTTGAGGAATCAGGGAAGATTTCCGGATGTTGTGCTCTTCATGTTATGTGGGAAGATCTTGGTGAGATACGGTCTCTTGCTGTGAAAACTGAAGAACAGGGTAAGGGGATAGGTGCTAAACTGGTAGAAGCATGTATTGAAGAAATGAGCCATATAGGGCTGAACAAAGTATTTGCGCTTACTTATAGACCTGAGTTTTTTGAGAAAAAGAAGTTTTTAAAAATTGACAAAGCAGAACTTCCTCACAAAGTCTGGGCTGATTGTATTAAATGTCCAAAATTTCCCGATTGCGGAGAGGTTCCGGTTATGTATGAACAAGTTTGAAAAACTCGTAGCAGAGGCTCTTGACGGACTACCTGAAGAGTTTCAGCGGAGAATGGAGAATGTGAGTATATCAGTAGAAGACAGTCCCTCTGAGGAGATTCTCAGGAAGCAGGGAATAAAGTGGCCCAGCACTCTTCTCGGATTATATCAAGGTATTCCTATAAAGAATAGGGGAGTGCATTATTCAAACGTTCTTCCGGATATGATAACTATTTATCAGAAACCTATTGAAATGTTATGCAGCAATGAAGATAGAATAAAGGAAAGAGTTAGAGAAGTAGTTATGCACGAGCTTGGCCACCATTTTGGAATGACTGAAGAAGAAATTGCTCGCTAATAAAGGAATTTCGTATTATGAATGAACATCAGGTTGTTATCACAGGTCTGGGCGCTGTAACACCGATTGGTATAGGTGTAAAGGATTTTTGTGAAGGATTAAAGGCTGGGCAAAATGGAATTGCGAAAGTTACTCATTTTGATGTGGCAGGTTTTCGTTCTAAGCTTGCAGCTGAGGTAAAAGATTTTCAAGTTGAGGAATGGATTGACAAAAAATCAGCAAAGCGTATGGATCGATTCACACAGTTTGGAATTGCTGCATCTGCAATGGCAATTGAAGATGCAGGATTGGAATCTTTCTCATTTGACAAAAACAGGGCAGGTGTCATCATAGGTTCCGGTATCGGCGGTTCACAGACAATCGAAGATGGGTATTCCAAGCTTCAAGAAAATGGGCCTAAAAGTTTAAATCCGTTTTTTGTGTCCAAGCTGCTCATCAATATGGCAGCGTGTATGGTTTCTATTAAATATGGCTTGAAAGGTCCCCTTTCTGCTCTCTCTGTGGCTTGTTCTACAGGATCAAACGCCATTGGCGATGCTTTTCGGATTCTTCAGAGAGGAGATGCCGACATCATGCTCGCAGGTAGTTCTGAAGCATGTATAACCCAGTTGCCCTATGGATGTTTTTGCGCCACACGATCCATGACTCCAAATGATTGCGCTGAAAATGCCAGTAGACCCTTTGATAAAAATCGTGACGGTTTTGTGATGGGAGAAGGAGCAGGGATTGTTGTTTTGGAAAATCTGAAACATGCTTTCAATCGAGGCGCAAGAATTTATGCTGAAATCGTCGGATATGGCAATACAGCCGACGCCTATCACTTTACGGCACCAGAACCCGAGGGCGATGGTATGACCCGGGTTATGCAAGCGGCGCTGCAGGACGCTGATATGGATGCTGAAAAAATAGGCTATATCAATGCGCATGGCACATCCACTGTTTTAAATGACAAATGTGAGAGTACAGCTATTAAAAAAGTATTTGGCGGACATGCAAAAACCTTAAAGGTCAGCTCAATAAAATCAATGATTGGTCATCTT
>DAOVKY010000191.1 GCA_030631525.1 bacterium | reverse complement strand
TGTAAAATGAATAATACCACTTTTATCAAGTTTGCCTAATAATACACCCAACTCCAGAGCATTAAGCGCCCTTCTTCCATCTCCGTCTGAACATTTAACAATATGTAACAATGCGTTGTCATCCATTTCAATTTTCAATTTGCCAAGTCCTCTCTGCTTATCCTTTAACGCATTTCCTATAATAAGCTTTATTTCTTCATCAGAAAGAGGATTTAATTGAAATATCCTTGACCTTGAAAGCAGCGGACTGTTTATTGCAAAGAAAGGATTATGAGTGCTTGCTCCAATCAATGTTACAATATTATTTTCAACAGCAGGCATTAATCCATCCTGTTGCGCCTTATTAAACCGATGAATTTCATCAATAAAAAGTATTGTCTTTATATTGCTTGTCTCTTTCCTCGCCCTTGCAGATTCAATGACTTGACGTATTTCTGAAATGCCGGATGTGACTGCATTAATTCTATCAAAATGAGATTTTGTTACATTGGCAATAATATAAGCAAGTGTTGTTTTTCCTGTTCCTGGAGGTCCGTACAGTATTAGGGAAGTTATTTTATCATTATCAATAGCTTTTCTAAGAATTCCTTCTTTACCTAGAATATGTTCCTGTCCAACAAACTCTGCAAGGGTTTTGGGTCTCATTCGAACAGCCAGAGGAGTATCCTTATTAAATTTTGCCTGCCCCGTAGGGAACTTGTTCTCCTTCGGGGAAGTTTTGTCAAACTCAAATAGATCCATTTATTCTGCCATATTCTTTTTAATATCAATATCCGCTTTCTTTTTAAGCTTATCTACCAAATAAACATATATCCTGTCTGCTTTCCCACTAAATAGAATTCTATATATCCCGTCTCTAACCTCTGATAATTCCTTCGCCTTTGCCAGCTTTCTTCCTTCCAATCTTATGATATGATATCCAGCTTGTGTCTTAATTAAATCTGTAATCTCGTTAACTTTTAGCTCTGATATTGCAGCGCTTAATTCCGGCAGTAATTCACTTGTATTAATAAAACCAAGATCTTCCCATTCCATGTTCTCTCCGCCTTTAATTCTTTCCAGAATGTCTTTCGCCGCTTGTTCCGCTGTTTTCTCATTACCCTTCGTTTTGACAAGTATTTGCCTTATCTTTACCTGCTCAGGTTCCGCAAAATCCTTTTTATGAGCCTCATAATACTGACTAATTTCGTATGGCTCTATTCTTACTTTTGAATTAACCTTAAATTGAATTATTTTCTTTATCATTAAATTTTGGCTATATTCCTTTTCCAAAGTCTCCAGAGTCAACCCCTCATTTCTTAACGCATTGTAAAAATCATCTAAACTTTTAAACTTGCTTTTTGCAGTATTTACCATTTTCTCTATTTCTATTTTGTCAACCTTAATATTCTCTCTTTTTGCTTCGTCCAATAATAGACACTCCTCAATCAAATCATCCAGGATTGACTTGCGTTTATCTCTTAGCTGATTTTCTAATTCCTTCCCCGAACAAACTTTTTCGCAGGCTCTTTCTATTTCAAAAACACGCTGCTTAAATTGACTATAGGTAATTACTTCTCCATTAACGGTTGCCATAATATAATCAATTACCTCGCTGAATGCAGCAGTCGAAAAACATAACAATAAAATTACTATAAAGATACGTGTTGGTTTCATTTATCCCCTCTTTTAATGTTTATAAACGTCTTTTCTATGCCTAACCCGATAGATTGTTATTGTCATAGATCTGTCATCAACATCGTATAGTATCCTGTAGTTACCAACTCTTAATCTAAAAGAATTTACAGTACCTTTGAGTTTTTTGTATTTTGATTCGGGAAAAGGATTGGAAGTCAATTCTTTTATTGCATCGAAGATTTGTGAATGCATATCATGAGAAATCTTTTTAAAATCTTTTTCTACAGATTTTGCTACTTCTAATTCATATACTGGCATGACTAGACAAATTTTTCTTTAAGTCAGACAAAGAAATCTTAGGATCATTTCGCCTTTCTTCTATAACAGTTAAATCATTATAATCTTCAATTAATTCTTCAAATTCATTAACCGGAAGAACCACGAAAGAAGAATGACCATCTTGTGCTTTTAAATATTGCGGATGCAAAGTTTCTGTTGCAATCATTTTGAATCTCCATTCAATTTATATTTAATGATAGCATGATCTTATAATAAATCAAGGTTATAGCTTCCTTCTCGTTTTCCATTATTCTTCCCTTTCTATTATAAACTGCGCAATTTGTCTGAGAATATCAGCTCTTTCGCCAAAATAATTAAGCTTTGCTAATGCCTTATCTATCAGGTCTTCAGCTCTTTTCTTAGATTCCTCTATGCCCAAAAAAGTGGGGTAATTAAATCCTTTCTTACTATCCTGCTTTTCATCCAATATGTCATCTGTAATCTGGAATGCAATCCCTATCAATTTACCATATTCATATAATACTTCTTCTTCCCTTTTAGTTGCTCCTGACAAAATAGCTCCAATCTTAAGAGAAACAGCAATAAGAGCTCCTGTTTTATGAGTGCAGACAAACTCCAATTCAGGCAGTTCAGCCTTGTCTTTATCCCATGATATATCAACCACCTGTCCGCCTATCATGCCGAATGTGCCAATCGCTTTAGATATTAGATTTATTACCCTTAATGCAAGCTTGCTATCCTTTACCTCTTCAGACAGTATTTCAAACGCAATAGTTAATAATGC
>DAOVKY010000117.1 GCA_030631525.1 bacterium | reverse complement strand
ATATCGTCGCTGGAAATACCAAGTTCACCTCTTATATCTTCAGTAACTTTAAATTCATTCATATCAAGACTATTGTTAATCACCATCAATTTTTTATCCCTGTTTTTCATATCCTTAAATGCGTCTGCAGACGCATTTGAAACTGCAATTATTCTATCAGCATGCTTTAACAAGTATTTACCTACTTTATCAGGTTCAATAATATCTCTTACATGTGAAATCACAGGTGTTTTTCTAAACCTGCACGCCAGAATTCCATACGGAGCATCACTATGAGAGTTACTGTGCACAAGGGAGATTCTCTCCTTTCTTATCAATTTCGCAAGGCGTATAACAGTGGAAGGAATCCATGGAAAATATTTTCCTTTCCTCCACAATCTCATTTTTATAATTCTATGTGGAATTTTTATTTCATCTAGTTTTTCTGTCAAAGGACCGCTGGATGAACATACAACAATTGGAGAAAAAGTCTTCTTATCCAAATGAGTCAGTATGTCAAGAAGACTTCTCCGCGCACCCCATAAATTAACGCTGCTGCTTAGATAAAGTATTTTATGTAACATCTGGTATATGCTTTCTTATTAAATCTTCAAAAAGATCTTCTGTTCTTTTAATGAATACAGGCGCATCAAACTGTTTCTGTACCCATTCTCTCCCTGCATTTCCCATTCTTTTAACCTTAGTCTTATCCACAAGTAAATCAATTACTGCATTAGCAATAGCCTTTTCATCTTTAGGAGGAACAAGTATGCCTGTCTCATTATTAATCACGACTTCCGGTGTTCCGCCTACATTTGTTGCTACAACTGGAACTCTACAAGCCTGTGCTTCAATAATAGAGCGCGGCAGTCCCTCGTAATAAGACGTCGAAACAAAGATATCAAAAATATGCAGGATTTCAGGAACATCTTTCCTCTGCCCTGCAAAAATTATTTTATCTGTAATTCCAAGACCCTTAGCCAAGATTTTAAGTTCATCAGACATATATCCGTCTCCAACAATTAAGAACTTCAATTTTTTGGGGAACTTCTGAAGTATTAAAGAAGCCGCTTTAATGAGATAAGGATAACCTTTTAATTCAACAAGCCTTCCCACAGTGCCCACAACACAGCAGTTTTCATCAATTCCAAATTCTCTTTTTTTTTCCTGTTTGTTAACACTCAGGTTTAATTTTGACAGATCTGACGCATTATAGATTAAGCTTATTCTATCCTCTCCTAAATTCAACTCTTTCTGAGTGTGATGTTTAACTTCCTTTGATAATGCAATTATTTTTTTTGGAACATGTTTCAATAAGAAATTATACTGCCATATTGACGTCCCCCTCTTTTCCTCTCCAAACCTGTCTGTATTCATTAATGTATGTATTGTAGTCACAACTATAGGAACTCCCCCCAACCATCCTGCAACACAGCCTCTTCTATCTGCAAGCATATTATGAGTATGAATAATATGAATTTTATATCTTTTTATTATGCCTAAAAGCTTAAGAATAGAACCTGGATTATGTCTAAGCTCTACAGGAATTACTTCAAATCCCTGTTCTTTATAATATGGAACTATTGAGCCTGGACGTGTTACTACAATAACTCTGTATTTATTTTTATCTAATCCAGCGCAAAGAATTCTTGTATGCTCCTGAGCACCGCCTATTGCATCTTTGGAACTTATTATCTGAAGAATATTTATACGTGATACCAAGTTATCTCCTTAAAAAAGCTAGTGCACATTCTGCTAATAAGGATGTTCCTACAGGCAAAATATCTTCATCAAAATTAAAATTTCCATTATGCAACGCAATAGGATTTTTATCTTTTTTTACTCCAAGCCAGAAATATACTCCTTGAATCTCTTTTTGATAGAAAGAAAAATCTTCGCTTCCCATTGATAGATTTGGTTGAATTACTCTTACATCAAGCTTTTTTGCCGAAGAAACCACAAGCTTGACCAAAGAGGCATTGTTTATTGTCACTGGGTATCCTTTTTCAAAATAAAGAGTATATTTTGCTCCGAAACTTTTAGCTATTCCTTCTATTATCTCCAACATTCTCTTCTTAACCTTATTTCGCGTATGGTCACTAAATGTCCTGAAAGTGCCTTTCATTTTCACCTCATCAGGAATTACATTATAAGAAATGCCTCCATTAATCGAACATATTGATATCACACATGGATTAAGCGCATTTACATTATGATTTTTAATTGTTTGTAATGCCTGAAATATCTGACTTGCAACTATCAAAGGGTTTACTGCTGCATGAGGCATAGCGCCGTGTCCTCCTTTTCCCTTTACTATGATACTAAAGTTGTCCATTGAAGCCATTATTGCTCCAGACCTAATACCAATAGTACCAAAATTTATATATGGCCATAGATGCAAACCAAATATTGCATCTACCTGAGGATACTTAAGAACTCCATGTCTTATCATTACTTCCGCACCACCAATATTCTCTTCTGCAGGCTGGAATATAAACTTAACACTGCCGTGTATCTGTCTCTTAAATCTTGATAATACTATTGCTGCGCCTATAACCATACTCATATGCCCATCATGTCCACAAGCGTGCATTATGCCCTTATTTCTAGATCTGTAAGATACTGTATTATTCTCATCAACATTAAGAGCATCCATATCTGCGCGCAATGCTACCGTCTTCCCCTTACAGCTTCCATTCAACAGCCCGACCACACCTGTTTTTGCAACATTTGTTTTCACATCAAGTCCTATTTCGTCCAAAATTTCTGAAATCTTCTTGGATGTCCTTTTTTCTTGAAAGCCTATTTCTGGATATCTATGAAAATCCCGCCTGACTTGTATTAATCTATCCTTTATTTCCTCTGCAATTTTTCTTATTTCTGACATGCATTCTCCTTATACTTTTCATAAAGAACAATTTCACTGACCGCCTTCCGTTGCATATGCTTGCCGGGCTTGAACTCTTTTCCTGAGGGATATCCTAAAGGAGTTAATCCTATGACTTTAACATTAGAAGGAATATTTAGTATTTCTTTTACCTTGCTTTCATCAAAAGCGCCAATCCAACAAGTTCCCAAGCCTTCCTCTGCTGCTTGGAGCATAAGATGGTCAAAAACAATGCTAACGTCAATCTCTTCGCTTGTATGAATAGTTCCACCGATAGTCTGATAGCTCTCTTCTGGGAACGCACAGCCAACTACCACTATTGGCGCTTCTTCTATGAATGTCTGTTTTCTAGATGCTTCAACTAGTTTTGCCTTGTTTTGCTTATCAGTCACCAGAATAAGTTTAAACGGCTGTTTATTTGCAGCAGTAGGAGCTAATCTTGCAGCTTCTAAAATACAATCAAGAACCTGTTTTGGAATTGTCTTATCCAGATACCCTCGAACACTACGTCTTTTCTTTATTGCTTTCAATATACCCATAACGGGGTAAATGGCGAATACATGAGTTCGCCACTACATTTATTTTTTAGATTTTGTTTCAGGTTCGGGTATTTTCTCAATTGACAATAGTTCTACTTCAAAGATAAGCGTAGCATTCGGGCCGATCTGCGGGCCGGCAGCTCGTTCGCCATACGCAAGATCAGATGGAATAAAAAGCTGATACTTGCTTCCTACATTCATGAGCTGCAGCGCTTCAGTCCAACCGGGAATCACTTGATTAGCTGGAAAGGTAACAGGTTCTCCCCTCTTGTATGAACTATCAAATTCTGTGCCGTCAATCAGTGTGCCTTTGTAATGAACCTTAACATGATCAGTTGCCTCAGGCTTCTTGCCTTCGCCCTTGCGCAATACTATATACTGCAAGCCGCTCTTGGTTGTAACAACATTCTTCTTTTTCTTATTCTCTGCAAGGAATGCCTCTCCCTGCTTTTTGTTTTCTTCAGCAAGAACTTTCATCTTCTGCATTTGCTCCTTCTGCATCTTCATAGCAAAAGCCATCAATTCTTTTCTTGCCT
>DAOVKY010000133.1 GCA_030631525.1 bacterium | reverse complement strand
TTGCGAGTATATCTCCGTTTTGAGGATTCATAACAATTATTGCGCCTGCCTTGTCCTCTAGTAATTTGCTTACAAATTCCTGCATACGTTTATCAATCGTAAGAATAACATTACTGCCTCTTTCCGGCTTTTTTTCTGTAAGCAATGCTACTTGTTCCCCTCTGGAATTAACCTCAATCTGTTTTCCTCCATCAGATCCCTTCAGAAAATTATTAGCTGCTTCCTCAACGCCTCCTTCTCCCTTAAATTCGTTGTATTGAAATATATGATACTGCTTCTTTTCAATCTCCCCTTTTCTGATTTGCCTGACATGTCCTGTTATATGTGCTGCATTTTCTCCTAATATATATTTTCGCCGAGGCTCTATCTGAATAAATATTCCTGAAAGAAGAGAGCTTCTCTCTTCAATCAATATTACTTTCTCCAAACTGATATTTGATGCAAGTTTGATACCAGAGTACTCCTTAGAGTTTAAATCGTAGAGTTTCCTCATTATAAGAGCCCGTTCTAAGCCAAGAATTTCGGAGAGCAATTTGACTGTTGCGCCTATGTCTTTTATTTCATTTGGGACTGCCAGCACATTAAAAGAACTGACATTTTTAACAAGTACATTTTCATATCTATCGTATACGCAGCCTCGTTGGGCATTGATATGGATTAAGCGTATCCTATTGGATTTTGCTCTATCCTCAAACTGTTTCCCCCTTATGAGCTGCAAGTACCATAGACGAAAGATAATAACCAAAAAACATGCCAGCAATATCCATGCAATATTTTTTATTCTTCTCTTTATATTAGCAGTTTCTTTTTTATTGTGTAACATGTTTTATAGATTGTATATCTTCCTGGATAAGAATGCAAAAACATCCCCCTAGTTCCGCCTGAGGCGAAACTGTCCCCCTTTGAAGGGGGATTTAAGGGGATGTAAAAAATTGTCATTCTCCCCGAAAGCGTTCGGGGGGAATCCTAACTTCCCGGAACTACTCTCAATACTTCTTCTATAGTAGTAATACCCTGTTTAACTTTATCTATTCCATCCTCTCGCAGGGTGATCATACCTGATTCTATTGCCTGTTTTCTCAGCTTTTCTAAACCAGCATCCTTGGCAATTAACGTCTTCATCTTATCATCTATCTCAAGCAATTCGTGAATTGCTGTCCTGCCTCGATATCCAGTTTTATTGCACTTCCCACACCCTTTTCCTCTAAAGAATTTCATATCTTTATGAGCTCTGGTTAATTCAATAACCCAATTCTCAGGTTTATACTCTTCTTTGCAATTCTGGCAAATAGTCCGCACCAGTCTCTGAGAAAGCACACCAAGCAAAGAACTATTAATCAGGAAGGGTTTAATGCCCATGTCCAGTAACCTCCTCACTGTTCCTGGGGCTTCGTAGGTATGGAGTGTAGTAAAAACAAGATGTCCGGTAAGGGATGCTCGGACTACTATTTCAGCCGTCTCTAAATCTCTAATTTCACCGACCATTATTATATCTGGAGCTTGACGCAACTGGGAACGCAGAGCCTGAGCAAAGGTAAGTCCTATACGAGGATTTATTCTCATTTGATTTATCCCGTCTATCTGATACTCCACTGGATCCTCAACCGTGGTTATCTTTACTTCTTCCCGATTAAGTTCTTGAAGAAGAGTATAAATGGTAGTGGTTTTCCCACAGCCAGTAGGACCAGCAACTACAATCATGCCATTATGTTTTTTACTCCACTCTCTCAATATCTCTAAATTTGCTTCAGTCAGCCCCTGTTTTTCTAATGACGGTAGTAGTATTTCCCTATCCAATATCCTCATGGTTATAGACTCACCAGTAATGTAAGGCACAATAGAGACGCGAAGATCTAACTTTCTCCCTTCAATATCTAGCTTTATTCTCCCATCCTGAGGAAGTCTCTTCTCTGCTACATCCATACCTGCCATAATTTTGATTCTGCTTATGAGAGCTTCCTGAAGTTCTTTTGGTGGTGGACTAGCTATCTCTTTAAGCACTCCGTCTATTCTGTATCTAATTCTCATCTTATCCTTCAGCCATTCAATATGAATATCACTAGCGCGGCTTTTGAATGCAGCATCCTTGATGATTGAATTAGCCAGTTTTGCTACATGCGTGTCATCTACTCTAATATCCGCTTTTCTCTTTATATCGCCCATCTCTTTTCTCCTTGTTTTGTATTTGGTATTGTCAAAATTTTGTTTAATTGCGATTCTACTGATTCAAACATTTGAAACCCAAAATCCTTCTCTCTTCCTTCAATCCATTCCTCTATGCTTTTCTTTCTAAAGAGGATTTTGCCGCCAAGCTCAAAACAGGGGATATCATCCAGATACTGCTCAATTATCTCCTTGCTCACTCTCAAGAATTCTGCCAGTTCATCTATATCTAGCACTGGTCCAAACTCTGTCCTTCGCTCTGCTTTGGATTGCCTATGAATGGAAGATTTAATTTTAAGAACTAATTCAGTACTGGGCGCATATCGTGGAAGTTCCTTAGCCAGCGATTCAATCTTATCTAAAACGTTCATCGTTTATCCCTTTTTTTATCATCTAAAATGGGTTCTATTTTCTTTCTAAGCATCAACTTAGCCCTACGATAATCAGTTCTCACAGTAGCTGGATTAATTTTAAGAATTTTGGATATCTCCTGATGAGTGAACCCTTCTACTGCGTGAAGCAGGAATATCTCTTTATATTTATCAGGCAGAGTACTAATAGTTTTTTCCAAAATCTCAAGAGCTTCCTTGTTTTCCATGCTTCTCTGATCGTCCTGCTCGGTAGCTATTTTATCAGCGAGATTTAGTCCGCTCTCCTTATCTCGGGCATCTAAAGAGACCGTGCTTCCAGCCTGCATGTATCGGCGGGATTTGATAAAGTTCAAGCAGTGATTTCTGACAATAGAAAAAAGCCATGTGGAGAATTTAGCTTTTGGTTCATAGAAATCCTTACCATCAACTACCTTCATAAATATTTCCTGAAGCAGGTCCTCAGCTGATGCTCTTTCCCTATCCAGCATACGATATATGAAATTAAAAACAGGAAGCCGGTATTTATCAAAGAGCAAGTCAAAAGCTGCAGTATTTCCTTCTTTAAACATAATCATTAACTCCTGATCTGAAATTTCTCTCATTCTATCTTCCACTATGTTAAACAAATTATTTGTCTAAAGTGTTTCAAAATAACCTCTTTTTTATTGTGTAACATGTTTTATAGATTTTATTTCCAAGTACAAAGACATAATCAAAAAACCTGAAAAGAATAAGGCTGACTATTACGTTGTATAGAATAATAACCACTGTGTTTTTGAGCAAATACAAGAATGTGTTCATATTTTGATTCAGCAAGATGGATGTTGAATATAACACTACTCTATCCGCAAGACTAACTATTGCTATTATTAAAATTTTTATAAATTTCTCATTAACGAATAATCTTCTTGATAAGAATTGGGTAACTAATGCATCAACTTGTTTACAAATAAGCTGTATACCAAAAATAGCGCCCGAAAATCCATCTGCAAAAATACCGCCAATTAATGCAACTGCTAATCCCTTATATATCTTTTTATCTAAATTGGCGTAAACTACTAGAATTAACAATAAATCCGGCTTTGCGCC
>DAOVKY010000108.1 GCA_030631525.1 bacterium | reverse complement strand
GGCAGAGAAACAGCAATAAGGGCTCTCCAGTCAGCAGGATTGGGAATAAATTTGATAAAGGATGTAACGCCTATACCACATAATGGGTGCAGGCCGCCTAAGAGAAGAAGAGTCTAATTATCAGGAGGTTATAAACTTGGGTAGATATATTGGTCCTGTTTGTAGATTATGTAAGAGAGAGGGGGAAAAGTTGTTTTTGAAAGGCAGAGTTTGCAATACGGAAAAATGTGCATTGGAGAAAAGAAATGCTGCTCTAGGCAAGCGCGTTCAGAGAAAACGAAAGATGTCAGATTACGGCTTAAGGTTAAGAGAAAAACAAAAAGCAAAGAGAATATATGGCATTTTAGAGAAGCAGTTCAAAGGGTATTATAAAATAGCTGCTAAGAGTAAGGGTGTAACAGGAGAGATATTGTTAGAGTTATTAGAGAGACGTTTAGATAATGTTATTTTTCGCTGTGGTTTTGCAACGACTAGAAGAGAGTCCAGACAATTGATAAGACATGGTCACTTTCTTGTAAATGGAGGCGTGGTAGATATCCCCTCATATTTAGTGAATCCGAATGAAAAAGTACAGATAAAAGCGAAAGATAAAGAATGTGATTTTTTTAAAGATATAATTGAGCTAACAAATGAAAAGGAGATTCCTCCTTGGTTGGAAGTTGATAAGAAAGATCTCACAGGGAAGATACTCAGGATTCCATCTCGTGAGGAAATGGGAGTGTCCTTAAAAGAGCAACTGATTGTTGAATTGTATTCAAAATAGGAGAAGAACATGCCTTTAAAGTTAAAAAATTTCGAGATGCCAAAAAAAGTGGAATGTGATGATAAAGTGTCTAATAATACATTTGGGAAATTTACAATAGAGCCTTTTGAGCGTGGCTTTGGTACAACCATAGGTAATGCGCTTCGTAGAGTTATGCTTTCTTCGTTAGAAGGTGCGGCTGTAAAAGCTGTCAGAATAAAAAATGTACTTCATGAATTTTCTACAATAAAAGATGTAAAAGAGGATGTTGTTGAGATAATCTTGAATTTAAAACAGTTAATTGTAAAGAGTTCTGGGGATTCTCCTAAGGTACTGGCTCTTAAGGTGAAAGGAGCTAAAGAGGTAAAAGCATCCAGCATTAAAGTAAGCAGCGGAGTAGAGATTATTAATCCGGATTTACATATAGCTACGCTCAATAAAAATGGTGAGTTGGATATGGAGATTCATGTTGGTAAAGGAAGAGGATACATAACTGCAGAGGAAAATAAAGATAAAAAGCAGCCAGTTGATTTAATAAGTATGGATTCGTTCTTTTCTCCGGTAAAACGAGTGAATTATACTGTAGAAGATGCAAGAGTTGGTCAGCGGACAAATTATGACAGATTAATTCTGGAAGTACGGACAGATGGAACTATTTCTCCATATGATGCTATTGTTTCTGCTGCAGAGATTATTAATGAACATTTAATGTTATTTATAGCTCCTGAAAAGATAAAAACTGAAGAAGTAGAGCAGGTTAGCGAAGAGGAGAAGAAAAGAGACAGATATTTAAAGCAGAACATAAACGAATTAGAATTGTCTGTTAGAGCGTCCAATTGTTTGAAAGCGGCAGATATTAAAACAATTAAGGAACTTGTGCAGAAGACAGAGACTAACATGCTTAAATATAGAAATTTCGGAAAGAAATCCTTGAATGAAATAAAGGGCATTTTGAATAAAATGGGGTTGGATTTTAAAGGCAGGTCAGAAGTCTCAAATGATTCAAAAGAAGAGAAAAAAGAAGAAAAACCAAAAACTAAAGCTAAAAAGAAGAAGTAAAAAAATGCGGCATAGAAAAGCAGGCAGAAAATTGGGTCGGACCTCAAGCCATAGGAAGGCTATGTTTATGAATTTATTATGTGCTTTGTTTGAGCATGAAAAGATTAAAACAACAGAGGCAAAAGGTAAAGAGATTAAAAGATTAGGTGATAAATTAATCAGTTTAGCAAAAAGAGGGGATTTGCACGCCAGGCGCATAGTAGCAGCTAAAATTGTAGAAAAAAAAATATTAGCAAAATTATTTAATAAAATCGCTCCAGAGCTTAAAGACAGGCAGAGCGGATACATACGTTTGATAAAGATAGGCGCGCGGCTCGGAGACGCTGCCCCGCAGGTTATTGTAGAAATTGTCAAGTAGGGACAGGTCGTGACCTGTCCTGTCTCTAAGGAAAATAACATCATGTCAATAAAAATTATTCTTAACAAATGTACAGGCTGCAGAAAATGCATCCCTGTCTGTCCATTCTCTGCTATAGAGGTAGTAGAGAAAAAGGCTAAAATTCTGGATAATTGCACATTATGCGGAGCGTGTGTGGATGAATGCAGATTTGATGCAATAGTTTTGGACAAAGAAGAAAAGAAAATATCAACTGATGAATATAAAGGCGTATGGGTCTTTGCAGAACAAAGGCAAGACGAACTTCAGACTGTAACACTGGAACTATTAAATGAGGCAAGGAAATTAGCGGATATATTAAAGGAAGAATTATCAGTAGTTTTGATTGGTAATAAAGTTGATAAAATTGCTAAGGAGCTAATATTCTTTGGCGCAGACAGGGTATATATTGCAAGTGATCCTAAATTAGAATCTTACCAAAACAGTGTATATACGGATGTTTTAACGGATGTAATTAACAAGTATAAGCCGGAGATTTTTCTTATTGGCGCAACAACAATAGGCAGGTCTTTAGCTCCAAGAGTAGCTGTAAGGGTTCAGACTGGTCTAACAGCAGATTGTACGGGGCTAAGTATTGACTTGGACAAGAGACTATTATTACAAACCAGACCTGCATTTGGCGGCAATATTATGGCAACGATTATATGTCCCCAGCATCGGCCTCAGATGGCAACAATTAGACCTAAGGTTTTTAAAAAGCCGGAGAGAAATCCTGATAGAAGTGGAGAGATAGTAAAAATAGGGTTTGAACTAAAGATTGATGATCTGGTTGCAAAGATTGTAGATACAATAGTAGTGGAATCGCAGGTAGTTGATCTACAGGAGGCGGAAATCATTGTCTCTGGTGGACGAGGCTTAGGCAAAGCAGAGAATTTTAGCTTAATAAAAGACCTTGCAAGCAGTATTGGCGCAGCGGTAGGTGCATCAAGAGCAACAGTTGATGCAGGATGGATACCTTCTTATCATCAAGTAGGCCAGACAGGGAAGACAGTTCAACCTAGGCTGTATATAGCATGTGGAATATCCGGAGCAGTTCAACATTTAGTGGGCATGCGTTCATCTGATATAATTGTAGCTATTAACAAAGATCCGGATGCCCCTATATTTCAGATTGCAACTTATGGAATTGTCGCAGATCTGTTTGATATAGTTCCAGTTCTTACTGGTAAACTAAAACAAGTTTTATCTTGAAACATAATCTAAGTAACGCACTTTTCAAAACAAGATCCCGTATACTCTCAGGATTAAAAAAAATAAAGAGTCTTTTGGGACCACGTCTGGAACATGAGACTCTGGAAAATCTGGAAGAGCTTTTAATAACAGCTGATATTGGGGTTAGGACAACCCATAAGATCATAAATAATTTAGAAAATTCAATACATAATATTGATAGAACTGATTTTCAGGCTATTTTGCATGCACTGGAAAGGGAATTACTAAAGGTTTTTGAGAAAAATAATCAGAGAGAAATTCTTCCACAACACCAGTTGACTGGATCTAAGATGTCTTTAAGAGTCATATTAGCTATTGGTGTAAATGGGGTTGGCAAAACAACCAGTATTGTAAAGATTGCGCATAGATATAAAAAGCAGGGAAAAGAGGTTCTGCTTGTTGCAACAGATACATTTAGAGCAGCAGCAAACGACCAGATAGAGATATTGGCTAACAGGGCAAATTTGGAACTTATAAAATCTCAATATGGAGCTGACCCTGCTTCTGTTTTGTATGATGGAATAATATCAGCTGGAAAAACAGAAAAGGATATTGTGTTGGTTGATACAGCCGGCAGATTACATACAAAAACAAACCTAATGGAAGAAATGAAAAAGATGAACAGGGTAATATGCAAAAATATACAACCATCTAATATTGAGGTGTTATTAATGATAGACTCTACAGCAGGACATAAT
>DAOVKY010000098.1 GCA_030631525.1 bacterium | reverse complement strand
TAGCTTTATGGAAAAGCGGTGCAAACAGGAAGCCTATGCCTATTTTATTAATACATTCCTCAACTTTTTTGGGAGGAATATCTATGTTTACTCCTAAATCTTTCATCACATCAGCGCTGCCGCATTTACTGGATACAGCCCTGTTGCCGTGTTTTGCAACAGTAAGCCCGCCCCCTGCAGCTACAATTGCCGTTGCTGTAGAGATGTTGAATGTATCAGCCTTGTCTCCGCCTGTACCGCACGTATCAACTGCATTGGCAATATTCTTAACATGAATTCTTTCCGCCTTTTCTCTCATCACCTTTGCGCAGCCTGTAATTTCATCCACAGTCTCACCCTTCATTCTGAGTACTGTTATAAAAGACGCTATTTGAGAAGCAGTTGCTTTGCCGTCCATAATTTCTTCCATTGTTTCTCGCGCCTCGTCTTCTGTAAGATCACACCCATCTACAACCTTCTGAATCATTTCTTTAATCATTGTTTGTCTCCACAACTTGTTGTTTTTTCTGCTATTGTAGGAACGTATTGCAGTACGCTACTACGGTTTTAATCAGGATGGCGTTCTATTGAAGCGATTGCTATGACACCTCTTTTGGAGCCATAATAAAAAAAGATACGATACGCTGCTGGGGTATTCTGTTCTGCATACGCCTCAAATACTTTTTCGCCCTTTGGCCCACTTAAAGAATAAAATTCATGAGTTTGTAAACTAGGATGCCTTGGATTATGCTGTAATTTTTTAATTGCTTCTTGAACTGCCCTATAGCGTTTAGCTAGACCTCTATCTTTTTTGAGATTTTTTAGCTGCTCCTTTGCTTTGTCGGAGATTTCTAATTCGAAACTCATAACTCTTTAAAAAACTTATCTAAGTCTTTAACCTTGGTAACACGCCCATCTTTTAAGTCTTGAATCCCTTCATGGATACTTTTTAATATTTCAGGATTTTGATGCACCCATAATTCTCTGGTTGGAATTGCTGTTCTTGGTCTAAGCAACACATCTCCATCGTTACCTATAAAAGTTTCAAAATCGTTGATGGGCGCACCTAATAATACTTTGAATTTCTTGATTAATGTTCCTAATGTAATTCTCTTTTTAGTATCAAGCCTGGCAATACCTATTGGTTTAAAATCCTCAACTACTCTCATTTGTGTCTCCTAAATTATATTAATTTAAGCATACTACTTTTGTGGGAAAGATGTCAAGTGGGATTTTTGTTATTTTTTATTTTACTCGGAAATAACCTTTTCGTCATTGCGAACCGAAGGTAAAGCAATCTCGTCTGTCATTCTCCTGCTTGACAGGAGAATCCAGTGTTTAAAGATTTGAGTGCGTCTAAGAAAAAGTCGCTGTTCCGTCTTTTTCTGTTATTGTTTATTGCTATTGAGCTTCTTATGTTCTTCTAAGAGCTTTTTCAGTGCATACAAATAATAGATGGGAAGTATTGTTGCGAAAAATATTACCCAATCGAGGTGAAAACCCAATTCATAACATTTATATACGCCAGCAAAAATATGCATAGCGGCCATAGCTCCAAATCTTAATTCTGTTCCAACTCCATCTTCTGCCCAACCCACAGCATTTTTAAGCATTTTTCCATCCTCTTTTGTTATATTATTTTCACGAAATTTATTATACTTAAAACTGCTCAAAACCTCAATAAATTTATTTTCGATTTATAGCTTTAAAAAATTGCTTAATATTTTTTTGCCTTCCTTAGTGAGGATTGATTCCGGATGGAACTGAACGCCTTCAACCTGATATTTCTTATGTCTGATTCCCATTATTTCATTCTGGTCAGTCCATGCTGAAATTGTGAAACACTCAGGCAGAGATTTTTTGTCTATTTCAAGAGAGTGATATCGTGTAGCTTCAAATGGATTAGAGATGTTTTTAAATATTGCGCTGCTGTCATGATAAATCATAGAAGTTTTTCCATGCATAAGTCTTTTAGCCCTGACTATCTTCGCTCCAAAGACTTCGCCAATACACTGGTGTCCCAGACATACACCGAGTATTGGAATTTTCTTGTAAAATGATTTGACAACATCCTTGGAAATGCCCGCTTCTTTTGGTGTGCATGGACCTGGAGAGATGACTATCTTTTTCAGATTTTTTTTGTTCTTTATTTGATCCAGTGTTATTTTGTCATTTCTGTAAATCTCCATTTCATCGCCAAGCTCTCCGAAATACTGAACCAGATTAAATGTAAAGGAATCATAATTGTCTATTATGAGAATCAAATTAAACCCTCCTCAGCAAGCTTTATTGCTCCTATAAGCACCCTTGCCTTATTCAATGTTTCTTCATATTCTTTTTCCGGAACTGAATCCGCAACAATACCTGCTCCAGCTTGAAGATAAGCTATATTGTTTTTAATGATTGCTGTTCTTATTGTTATGCATGTATCCATATCTCCTGAAAAACTTAAATATCCCACTGCTCCTGCATAAGGGCCGCGTCTGGTAGGTTCAAGCTCCTCAATAAGTTCCATAGCTCTTATCTTTGGAGCGCCGGAGACTGTTCCTGCAGGAAAGCAAGCCTTAAAGACATCTATGCTGTCTAAATCAGCCCTGATTTTCCCTTGAACATCAGAGACTATATGCATGACATGAGAGTATTTTTCTATTCCCATCAGTTCTCCAACCTTAACCGTACCGCATTTGCAAACGCGTCCAATATCATTTCGGGAAAGGTCAACAAGCATTATGTGCTCTGCGAGTTCTTTTGGGTCGGATAGCAACTCCTTAACAAGTTCCTTATCTTCAATCTCTGTTTTTCCTCTGGGTCTTGTACCAGCTATCGGACGTTCTTCTACAGTCTTATTTTCTACCTTAACCAAAGTCTCAGGAGATGATCCTACTATTTCAAAACTATCAAGCTTCAGATAATACATATATGGAGATGGATTTATTATTCGAAGAGCCCGATATATATCAAATGAGTCCGCATTTATCTCGGTTTCCAGCCGTTGTGAAAGCACAGTCTGAATGATATCTCCTGCTTTAATATATTCCTTGGCTTTCTTTACAATCTTCGTGAATTGATTTTTGGTAAGATTAGATTTTAGCTTAAATTTCCCTTTCTGTTTTTTATTTCTGTATTTCTGTATAGGTGTGTTCAATTTATCTATTATCCTATCAATCTTTTGTATAGCTTGATCGTATGCTTTAGACGGATCCATCTTATCATTTAAGTGTACATTTGATACTATCTTCATCTTATGTAAAAGATGGTCAAAAATTACTATAGTGTCTGTGAACATCAGCACACAATCCGGCAGGTTGAGGTCATCAGTTGTATGCATTGGTAGTTTCTCTATAAATCTAATAACATCATAGCTAAAATATCCTACTGCTCCGCCACAAAACGGAGGTAAAGAGTCATTGATAACAAATTTATACTTACTCATCATATCTCTGAGAAATGGTAAGGGTCCATCTGGGATGGAAACTTGTTTTTCTTTATGCTTATAAAGTATGCTTCCTTTATTGTTTTTACATTTAAAGACTATCTCAGGATCAGTCCCGATAAACGAATATCTGCCAAGTTGTTCTCCTCTTTCAACACTCTCCAGAAGAAATGAAAATTTGTCCCCATATGCAATTTGTTTATATGCTGATACAGGAGTTTGTGTATCAGCTATAATCTCTTTGTAAACAGGAATAAGATTCCCTGTTTTTGCTTTTTTTATAAATTCTTTTTTTGTTGGATAATACATAATAATGTCAAATGTCAAAACGTATTAGGGCAGGGGCAAGCCCTGCCCCTACATTTTTCGTTTTCCACATTGTAGGGGCGGGGCTTGCCTCCGCCCGTTCTCGGATTCTTGAGAGACTTGGTCTTTGAGTATGAATAATTTTCTTAACGGCCTGATCATTCTTGTAGGTCCTGAAAGCACATAAGCGAATGTTATTGCAAACATAAAAAAATCTGAACGCGCAACTACCAAAGTAAGAATTAATAGTATAGCAACTAGGTAATGAAATGGTCTTTTTCTCTCAATTTCCTTAAGACTGGGATATCTAACCTTGCTCACCATTAAATACGCAATAACTACCATGAATATTGGGAAGAACCTGAGTGCTGGAAATTGAATAATATAGCTATGAAACGCTACTGTAGAGGTTGTGATTATTGCAGCGGCAGCTGGAATAGGCAGCCCTACAAAAAACTTATCCTTTGTTTTTACTATTTGAACATTAAATCTTGCTAGCCTCAGAGCTCCGCAAACTACATACAGTGTAATTAGGGATAGTGCCAGACGCGTAGGAATTCCAAAAAAAGATTTATACACAAGTATAGCCGGGGCAACAGCAAAGGATATAAGGTCAGCAAGTGAGTCATATTGTAATCCAAAAGCGCTGCTTGTTTTTGTTAGACGCGAGACCTCACCATCAAGCGCGTCAAATACAACAGCAATAATAATTAACCATCCTGCGATAATAAAATTT
>DAOVKY010000094.1 GCA_030631525.1 bacterium | reverse complement strand
TTTATATTAATCTTCCCATCTCCATAAATTGTGATATATGGTTTTAGTTTTTTAAATATCTCAGCCGTAATTCCCCTTATCAAATACATCTCCTCTAAACACGCAATTAAATCGTTTTTACAATGATAAGGCACACTTAGTCCCTGATAGAAATCTTCTTCTCCGTCTCCTTGGGAATCTGAATCAAGCCAGTCAACAACATAGTCTGCAATTATTGTATCTATATCAAGTATCTCAAGAAGCATCTCTACCTGACTTAATCTAACTCCATCGACAACACCTTCTTTAACAAGTTTATTAATATTTATCTTTCTCTCCTCATCAATCATCCCATAAAATGTAATCATGTCTTTATTATCATCTTCAACCTGATAACTAACTGTAAATGTACCATCTCCTACACCTGCATTCTTAAATGCTTCTAGATTATTACTCCATGAATCATTAAGAGAGTCGTATATATATCCTTGTTCAACATCCTCTGCTCTATCTCTATTTAATTCATAACAAGCTCTCTTGATACCTGCCTTACATATATATAAATTCTTGAGACTGCTGATATGATACTCAGTAAGCTTTATACCAACAGCTGTGTGATGAGCAAAACTAATTGCTAAAAGAGAAAGAATAGCTAAAATCCACAAGGTTATAATCAGAATTGAACCACGCCTATTCATACGTTATCCCTGTATCAAATATCGGGACATCTGTTATCGCTTCAATAACATTATCCTCTTTGCTCTTAATTGATAATTTCACTGCATACGGCAGGCTGTCTTCTTCCCATGAATCTTTCCATTCCTTCTCTGCATTACAATAAGAAAAAACCAGTTCCTGAATATCGGAAACCAGTTCCCTCTTATTAGTTTGTCCTATTAAACTCTCAGGGTATGTCTGGACATCTCTCGTTACATTACCGCTGTCTAAATAATAGCTAACTTTGTAGATCTTGGTTATTAGATTCTTATCTTGATACACATCCTTTATCACAGGTATTGAAATACTGTGCTTTTCTCCCTCAAACTTAATCCCAGAGAACCTAGCTACGTTTCTGATGTCTTTTGTCATCCTATTAAGCGCCATTTGTGAAGACTCAGGGAAACGTGTTTGAGAATCACCTTCATTCCATACCTTGATGCCTGAATACAAAGTGCTGTATACTGCGCTGACTATCACAGCAAAAATCAGAATTGCAATTAACAATTCCAATAATGTAAACCCTTTAGGGCAGGCGCAAGGCCTGCCCCTACATTTCACGATTTTCACATTGTAGGGGCGGGGCTTGCCCCCGCCCATTTTTTGGGCATTTGGATTTTGGATTTCATTTGTCATTTTTTATATACGTTGCGAGAGTTAATTTTTTTTCAATATTATTCTGATCCCATGACACGCTCAATACAGCTTCACTCAGGTCAGTATCTTCAATAACAATCGTATCCAATTCCCACTTATATTTCTCCTCCGCTCCACATGTATCTTCTAATCCATTCTCTATATCCCACATCTTCTTTTCTAAATAAAAGCCGGCATCTATATAACTTGCAATTGCCTTTGTCCCATTCAAACAGCTAATAAATGAACGTATGATAATTACCAAACCAAGAGATAAAACAGCTACTGTGATCATTACCTCAAAAAGAAGAAAACCTTTTTTATTCTTTCCGATAGTTAAATATTTTGACATAACCTGTAGTCTCTTTATTGGTTAAAGTATAAACTTCGCCATCTGCACCTGATACATATATGGTTAATTCATCAGCCCTTCCATCTTGATAAAATACTGCATAGGGTTTAGTACACTCCAGACGTATATTGGGAGAGAACCTTCTTTTTCTACCAAGCTTGTTATTTAGCGCAATAAATTTCTCTGGATTTAAAGGGTCTTTTGCTATACTGACCCAGTATTCTTTATTATCAACATCAAAATCTATTCTGTGAATTACCTGCTCCATAATTGCTCTCTCCTGCACATACTTGCTGAGCTTCGATATATCCCGGCAGAAGTTCCTAACCTGCAAGTTATCAAAAGTATGTCTAAACAGAGGGGTAGATATTGCTGTAAGAATACTGAGTATGCTGATAACCAGAATCAGCTCAATAAAAGTAAGCCCTTTCATTTACTCTCTTCCCAATTAGTAATATCATCCCCTCCGCCAACTACTCTGTCCGGTCCACAGGAGAAGAGGTCATAATCATCGCCATGCTCTCCAGGACACTTATACTGATATGAATTGCCCCATGGATCCACTGGGATTCTTTTCTTAATGTAAGGGCCTCTCCAGCTCTCAAGGTCTGAAGGTTTCCCGCGTAATGCGTTAAGCCCTTCTTCAGATGTAGGATATCTACCATTATCCAGTTCAAACAGCTCCAAAGCTACTGCAATATTCGCTTCAATATCTGCCTTAGCTGCTGTGATCTTTGCTTGTTTGGACCTGCCTGCAAGCCTTGGAGCCACCATTGCAACAAGCACCCCAATAATAATAACAACAAGCATAAGCTCAATCAGAGTAAACCCTTTTTTTGACATTTGACATTTGACATTTGACATTTTATTTATCTCCTCTTAGTGTATTAAGATATTTATTTGGAATATTGGTAAAAGCATACTTATTACTATAAACCCTACAATAGACCCCATAATAAGGATCATTGCAGGTTCCAGTAATGAAGTTAAGGTCTTTGTTGTTCGATCAACCTGGCGAGCATATGTATCGGATATTTTCAATAAAGACTTCTCTAATGCCCCGCTTTCCTCTCCAACAGCGATCATGTTTGTTACAAAAACAGGAATCCACAGTCCTTTCCCAAGGCTGGCTGCAAGTTTATTGCCCTCTGATACATCCTTAGCAGCTCTTTCTATCTCTCCGGATATAGCCCTATTAGTAATAGTATTCTTTACTATGTTCAGAGATTGCAGGATCGGTACTCCATTTTCAAGTAGGGTTGCAAGAGTTCTAGAAAAACGGCTTACTTCAACCTTTTGAATAAGCTTACCGACCAGAGGAATTGCAAGCTTCCACCTGTCAATTATCAGACCTCCTTCTTTTGTATTCTTTAAGCGTTTAAAGAGAATTATAATTAAGAATATAATCGCAACGGGCACCCACCAGAATTCAACAATGAAATTACTTGAAGACACTAAAACCCGGGTTGGTAAAGGCAGTCTTTGTCCCATATCTTCAAACATAACCACCAATTTAGGAATTACAAATGTCAAAAGCACTATAATTGTGCCTATCCCAGCAAAAAACATGAGTATAGGATAGGTGAGAGCCTCTTTTATCTTTGATTTTATTTCCTCTTCTTTTTCATAAAAATCCGCAAGCCTCGCCAGAACGCTTTCTAATATTCCACCTGTCTCGCCGGAAGCAACCATATTAATATAAAGTGGAGAAAAGAGCTTTGGATATCTAGCTAAAGATTCAGATAAGCTCTTGCCATCCTTAATATCAGTGTATATTTCATCCATAACAGTGCTGAGAAGCGTATTGTCTGCTTGTTTAGATAGTATATCTATCGATTCCAGGAGAGGAACCCCAGCATCCAATAAATCTGATAATTGCCTGGTGAATAAACTAATATGCTTTAAACTGATACGCTGAAAAATTTCAAGGCTGGACTTAAAACCTTTTTTCTCTTTACCTGCGCCTATAGACAAGACAAAATATCCCATTTTATCCAGTCTGCTTAACGCAATGTCCTGATTTTCTGCTTCAATTGTCCCTGATATTACTTTTTTAGGACCGTGTTTTGCTTTGTATGAGAAAATCATAAATTAACTCGCTTTGCTCGTTAGACCACAGTCCACAGACCATAGTCCACAGTTTTTTACTGTCGTCTGTTGTCTATCGTCCATCGTCTATTATGTCTCCTCCTGCTGTGTCACTCGAAGAACTTCTTCAATAGTAGTAATTCCCTTACAAACCTTGTCCAATCCATCCTGACGCAAAGTCTTCATTCCCTGCGAAATAGCTTTGTTTCTTATTATATTAGCTGATGTCCGGTTTACTATAAGCTCACGGATATCATCATTAATTACCAGCATCTCATGTATTGCAGTCCTGCCTTTGAATCCTGTAAATCTACATTTTTCGCATCCTTTTCCCATAAATATTTTTGTTTTCTGCGATATTCCTAAACTTTTCTTCTGCGCAGCAGAGCTTTCTATTGTCTCTTTGCAATCCTCGCATATAACTCTCAGAAGTCTCTGCGCTATCACACACTCAAGAGATGATGCCAGCAAATACGCCTCTACTCCCATGTCAAGAAGCCTTGTCATAGCTCCTGCAGCATCATTTGTATGCAGTGTAGAGAAAACCAGATGTCCTGTTAGAGCTGTTCGTATTGTTGTTTCAGCTGTCTCAAAATCCCGTATCTCTCCTACCATCATAATGTCAGGATCATGTCGAAGCATTGAACGCAGTCCCCTGGCAAACGTCAGGTCTATTTTGGGTAACACCTGAATCTGAGAAATACCCCTTAATTGATACTCAATTGGATCCTCTATTGTAATTATTTTTTTATCATTATCATTTATTTTACTTAAACATGCATACAAT
>DAOVKY010000075.1 GCA_030631525.1 bacterium | reverse complement strand
GTTTTTAATGTCAAAGCTGGTTCGAGCTTGATGTCCTTGGAAACATAAGGCGATGGATATGCTCCATAGAGCATTAAGCCAGGCCGAACCATATCAAAAAAACTGTCATGAATATTTTCCGAGAGAATGGCTCCACTGTTTGCCATGTGTTTTATAGGCATTGAAATTCCTAATCTTTTCAATTCATCTAGAATACTTTTGAACCGCTTTATTTGAAGCTGACTGAAATCTTTGTCAGTTTCATCAGAGGAAGAGAAATGTGTAAATATGCCCTCTAAAAACAAGTTTTCCAATTTAGCAAGCTCTTTTACAAAATCTGCAGCATGTTCAAAGTGCGAACCTATTCGCCCCATTCCTGTATCTATTTTAACATGCACTGCTACTTTATTAGGGAACTCTGTGGCTTTTCTATTCAGATCTTCTGCAAAGTCTAGGTCTGCTATAGTTGGTATTACGTTATATGAAAGAATGTCCTCTATTTCATATCTAAATGAACAGCCAAGTATTAGAATTGCTGTATTTATATTAGCCTTACGCAGCCTGATGGCTTCTTCAATATTGGCAACACCCAGATAATCAACACCGCATTTTACTGCAGTCTTTGCTACCTGTATATCTCCGTGCCCATAAGCATTTGCCTTAACTGCTGCAAGAATTTTTCTATCTTTACCAATTATTTTTCTTATCCGGGCAATGTTATGCTCTATAGCTTTCAGGTTAATTTGCGCAACGGTGCGGTATTTCATGTTTTAGGGAGCCCCCACTGAATTAAAGTTTTAATTGTGAAATGTCTTCGGCAACCTTTTGGGCTGAAATCTTCAGTGTGGACATATCAGATTCAGAAAGTTCCAATTCCATTATTTCTTCAACTCCCTGCCGGCCTATTTTAACAGGAACCCCTAAAAAGATTTCTTTTAGGCCATACTGACCGTTCAGATAAGCGGAAGCAGGTATGATTCTTTTTTCGTCGTCAATGATGGCTTTTACCATCTGAACGACTGATGCGGCAGGCGCATAAAAAGCACTGCCAGTCTTAAGCAGGGCAACTATCTCCGCCCCTCCCTTTCTGGTACGGTCCACTATCTCTTCCATACGCCGGCTGTCCATAAGACTACACAAAGGAATACCACTAACCGTTGTCCGGTTAAGCAAAGGCACCATAGAATCGCCATGGCCGCCTAAAACCATTGTTTGAATATCACTGGAGGCAACTTTTAACACCTCGGCTATAAATGTCCTGAATCTGGCCGTATCCAAAACTCCAGCCATACCCATAACCCTTTGTTCCATAAATTGAGTTGTCTTTAAAGCCACATACGCCATGATATCCAGAGGATTAGTAACCATGATAATTATGGCATCAGGAGCTGACTTGGTTATTTCCGTACAGACACTTTTTATAATCTTAGAATTAGTCTCTAACAAATCCGAACGTGACATGCCTGGTTTACGTGCCAGTCCAGCAGTAATAACCACAATATCCGAATCTTTAGCTAGAGCCATATCAGTGCCGCCGGCAATTGGCATAGAAAAACCTTCTACCGGACCAGCTTCGGCCAAGTCTAAGGCTTTGCCTGCGGCTAGCCCTTCCTGTGTATCAATCAAAGCCACCTCGGCCAGATCATCTTGTAAAATCAAATGGGCACAAGTAGCGCCAACATTTCCTGCGCCGATTACACTAACTTTCGGATTCTTCATATGCTCCTCCACTACGCATAATTATACTTTTATAACCAAACTAATGTCAATTACAAATACCATGCTTTTCCTTCCATTTAATTTCTGCATCCGCTAATCTTACATAATTTGGTTTCAAGTCAAAGTGACTCACACCTTTGCCTTTTTTTAACATATTCTCTCCTAGTAACGCAATACTTGAAGCATGCGGAATACTTAAATATTGTGGAGCTATCTGAGCTAAGTTGCCTAATTCTTTTTTCAACAAGTCAGCATATAGTTTCGTTGCATTACCGATAAAGATTGTTTTCTTTTTTATCTTTTTAATCAATTCTTCAATCGGAATGACCATGTCCTCTGTCAGCTTTTTCATATTTGGCATTTCATAAATCGCTGTATATACCTGCTTTCTTCTTGCGTCTGTGATTACACATACTTGGTCAGTGTATGAATTCACCAAGTTATATGCGATTCCATCTAGTGTAGAAACTCCAACCGTTTGAATGTCAAGCGCCATTGCCATTCCCTTTGCTGCGCTGATGCCTATTCTAACGCCGGTGAAAGACCCCGGGCCTACTGATACAGCAATAGCCCCTATGTCCTTTGGTTCTAGTTCACTATTGTCTAACATCTGTTCTATCATTGGCATAAGACGCTGTGAGTGTGTTTTTGTTATATTCGTCATATACTCCGCAATAAGTTCTGAGTTCTCCATCACACACACACTGCAGACACCGGTAGCGGTTTCAATACCAAGTATTCTCATAAGATGCGCCTTTTGCTTGTAAAATTATTTCCCTCTTATCCTTTCCAGTTACTTCTATGTTTAGCATTAGATATTCTTCAGGTAACATCTCTGCTGCCTTATCTGCCCATTCTATTATGCATGTTCCATTTCCATAGATATATTCATCCCAGCCTAAATTGTAAAGTTCTTTTGAGTCATTCAATCTATATAGATCAATATGATAAACAGGCATTCTCCCGTCATACTGATTGATTATTGTGTAAGTCGGGCTTGTTATATAATCTTCCTTTACTCCAAGTCCATCGCACAAACCCTTAGCAATAACAGTCTTGCCCGCGCCCAGGTTCCCAACCAATGCAATAACATTGCCTGCTTTCAATAGCTTTCCTATTTTCCTGCCAAGACATATCGTGTCTTCCGGGCTGTTCGCGATAAATACTTTTTTCATGTTCCAAATATTACTCTAATTGAGATAAAAAGGAAAGAAAGAATTTGTTGTGGTTGACAATTGCGTGACAGTTGTGTACACTATAGTTAAATACGAAAAAGGAGGCATATATGCGGTTCGTTACTGTAAGAGACCTGCGGGGAAAATCTGCTCAAGTTTGGCAGAGGTTATCAAATGAAAAGGAAATGGTGATTACTTCAAACGGGAAACCCATTGCTATCCTGTCTGCTACGTCAGAAGGTTCTATGGAAGAGTCTCTAGCTGCATTTCGTCAGGCTCGCGCAATCGGGGCAGTTGCTTACCTGCAGCAACGATCTGTTGAAATGGGAACCGATCAAATGACCCTTGAAGAGATAAATGCTGAAATTAAAGCAGAACGAAAGAAACATTCTAAATGAAAATAGTTCTGGACACTAATGTAATTGTCTCCGGTTTGCTTTCTCCGTATAATGCTCCGGGGGAAATCATTCGTATGGTATCCTCTGGAATTTTAAAACTCTGTTACGATGCGCGAATTCTTTTTGAATATCAAAGCGTATTACTCCGCCCGAAATTTAAGTTTGATTCAGAGCACATTGATGCTCTTATTGACCAGATAAAATCTTGCGGCTGCATAGCTGCATCAAAACCGCTTCCTAAAAAACTACCGGACATAGATGATGAGCCATTTCTGGAAGTTGCACTTGGAGCAGAAGTCAGCTACTTAATTACAGGGAATTTAATACATTATCCAGTTAAATTACGGCAAGGAATAAAGGTCATATCGCCAGCCGAATTTATAGATATTTATAGAAAGTCAGGGCTATAATCTATTTTTAATCCCTTGTCTTGCCTTTAACATCTCTATATCATCAGGACACAATTTGAGATATCTGTCAAGATAGTAATGTGCTTTCGACTTGTCTTTTAAATACCATCCATAAGCTATTGCAGTGCTTTTTAATGCCTTTGCATAATAGGGATTGAGTCTCAGAACCTCTTCAAATTCTCTTATAGCTAGTCTCGGCTTTCTCTGTCGAAGAAGGCAAAATCCTTTCATATAAATAGGCTTAAGATAATCCGCTCTTAACTTTATCGCATTATCAAACTGTATGATTGCATTGCTATACTTTTTGCCCATGGCATATGAAAGCCCCATATTGTAATGGTCCTGCGGCAATATAAATCGCTGCGGTCTCGGCCACATTAGGAAGGATAAAAAAGCAGCACATAGAAGAGAAAAAACTAGTTTCTTAAAATCTTTGTCCTTGGCTTTCTTCCATAACCAATCAATAAAAAACCCTGTGAACAATATTAAGAACGGCACTATAGGCTGGCGAAATCTTGACAGGATATAAAAAGCCATTACAGAGCAAAAGCAGCCGATGATTATTAAATATATGAGTAAATACTTCTGCCAATTTCTAATGGACACAATAATGCCTGTTATTCCCATTGAAGCTATAAATACAAAACCGGGAAGAGGAAGACTTAGAAGACTGGAGAAATTTCTTGATAAATAAAAATTAGAATTATTTGGTATCTCATATCCATTCCAGAAAGCAATAGACTTTTTTATCTGCTGCTTAAACCATTTAGAAGGTGTTTTAAATGCTGTTTTTAAAATATTAAAACATGTTTGTATCTGATTTTTTCCGGAATATGTATCGTCTTGTATGCAATAGAATCCACAGCCAGGAGATCTAGCATCATGCCCGCATATAAATGCGTTTACTCCCTGAGATGACATAGAAAATAAATTAACTTCAACAATATGATTGCGAATAAAAAGAGGGGTAAGCGCGAATAAAACACCAAAGAAAAAACACATAAATCGTCCAATTAAGAGTTTCTTATTCTTTATTGTCATATAAACCAACCATATCAAAATAAATATGGTCAATATGATATTATTTGGCCTGCATAGTATCAACAAGCCGAGTACAATTCCTGGGATTAACCATATAGCCGCTTTTTTGCTCTTTGAGAGACGTGTAATAGAAAAAACTAAAAGGACAGTTAGGAAGACTGTGATTGTTACACGCAATAATTCTCCTTCATAGAAAATCAATACTCCGTATAAGCTGTAAATGATTCCGGATATTACGCCAACCGTCCTGTTAAAGATTCTATTCCCTATTAAATACAGCAAAACACATGTTCCAGCCCCCATGATCATTTGAAATATTCTTACCATGATATAATGATGTCCAAATAATTTATATATTGAGGCAAGAAAGTATGGATAAAGAGGAGATTGTGAATAAATCCCCTTACCTCCCAGAATATCTCCATTTGAAGTTTGTACAGCGAATTTATC
>DAOVKY010000063.1 GCA_030631525.1 bacterium | reverse complement strand
GCTTTTTTGTTTTTTATTAAGTCTTCATAGGAAATGAAATCAACTTCAGTATTCTCTATCAATACTGTGTTTTTATTTTTATAACATTCTTCAAAAAGAACACCATCAATGGAAGTAATAATTTCAAGTCTAAGGGGAGGGACCCCTATTCTAATTATCTGCGCTTTTTTTAAGAAGAAATCTTTTTTTATCTCTTGAGAAGTAAATCCAAAATCATGCAATGCTTCCACCAACTTTAAAGCATTATTTTCGTGAATTGCCACCCATACATCCATATCACCGGTTGCGCGAGGATGCCCATAAAGACCTACAGCATAACCACCAATGACAAGATACTCAATCTTTTTTGAGTGGAGCAATTGTATAAATTCTTTGAAGTCTTTCGGAAATGTTATCATAATTAAACATATGTTTTCTCATTGTTTCAATACATTGAAGTCTTTCTATATAAGATTTTGTCTTCCAATATATATCGTTGTCATTCTCTTTTAAAGACAAAACTTCAAAATAATTTTTATTCATAATAATTAATATACCATACTTTTCTGAACAGAAAAAGCACGAAATGCCAAACCAGTTTTTGGCTTGTAAACAGTATTCCTTTTCGTTATACTCGAATTTTCCAAGGGCGGTTAGCTCAGCTGGTTAGAGTACCTGCTTGACGTGCAGGGGGTCACTGGTTCGAACCCAGTACCGCCCACTATGAAATTCTCATTAGATATCTATCGGCATAGTACTGCGCATATAATGGCTTCGGCTGTTCAGCAGCTGTTCCCTGGCACAAAGATAAGCATAGGGCCGGCTATTGAAAACGGGTTTTATTATGATTTTGATAAAAAAACTCCATTTGTTCCGGAAGACCTGAAAAAGATTGAAAAGAAGATGTGGAATATAATAAATAAGAAAACCTGTTTTGAGCGGATCGAGGTATCTAAGGATGAGGCTAAAGAGATATTTGAAGAGAGAAATGAAGCGTATAAATTGGAATTGCTTGATGAGATTCTTGATGAGAAAGTGAGTTTATATAAAACAGATGATTTTATTGATCTCTGCCGCGGACCGCATGTTGAAAGCGCAGGTAACATAAAGGCATTTAAGTTGCTTAGTATTGCTGGCGCGTATTGGCGTGGAGATGAAAAGAATAAAATGCTTCAGAGGATATATGGGACAGCATGGTATACAAAAGAGGAGCTTGACGAGTATGTAAATAAACTCGCAGAGGCTAAAAAGCATGATCACAGGAAACTTGGAAAAGAGCTTGATTTATACAGCATACATGAAGAGGCAGGAGCAGGTCTTATTTTCTGGCATCCAAAGGGAGCTATGATTCGCAGAGTAATTGAAGACTTCTGGTATAAGGAGCATATGAAGCGCGGATATCAGTTTGTGAATATACCTCATATCTCAAATATCAATTTGTGGAAGACCAGCGGGCATCTGGATTTTTACAAAGACAATATGTATTCTCCAATGGAAATAGATTCTCAGGATTACATAATCAAGCCTATGAACTGTCCCGGTCATATATTGATCTATAAAACAAATTTGCATAGTTACAGAGAACTGCCAATACGCTATGCAGAGCTCGGGGCAGTCTATAGATACGAGAAATCGGGTGTGCTTCACGGTATGCTGAGGGTTCGGGGCTTTACTCAGGATGATGCCCATATCTTTTGTGCTCCAAACCAGCTTAAAAATGAGATTAAAAAGGTAATGGAACTTGTGGACTATATGATGAAAGCATTTGGATTTGAGTATGGAGTATTTTTGAGCACAAGGGATAAAAGCAATAAATTTGCCGGAAGCATTGAAGACTGGGACAAAGCTACAAATGTCCTTAAAGAGGTGTTAAAAGAAAAGAATATAACATACGAGGTTGAAGAAGGAGAGGCAGCTTTTTATGGTCCAAAGATTGATATAAAGCCGAAAGACGCACTTGGCAGATTACTGGAGCAGGGGCCAACAGTGCAATTTGACTTTAATCTGCCGCGCCGTTTTAATGTTACCTACATTGGAGAAGATGGAAAAGAACATTACGTGATGATGGTTCACCGCACTGTTCTTGGTTCCATGGAGAGATTTGTGGGAACTCTTATTGAGCATTACGGTGGAGCGTTTCCAGTATGGCTTGCGCCTGTTCAGGTTAAAATATTGACGATAAAAGGGGACAATGTCCCTTATGCAAGAGAAATGCAGAATTTGTTGCAATGCAGCCAAATAAGAGCAGAACTTGATCATAGAGATGAAAAAATAGGATTAAAAATAAGGGAATCAGAGCTGGATAAAATTCCTTACATGCTTATAATAGGAGACAGAGAAGTTAGCGAAAAGACAGTATCTGTTAGAAAGCACGGGAATAGGGATTGCACTGGAATGAGTGTTAAGCAGTTTATAGACCAAATTAGTAAACAAATAGAAATTAAGAAAGATTTCTAATTTTTAAATGTAGGGGTCGGATTTATCCGACCCAAAAACGGGCTTGACCTATTAAGCCCTTACAGGATAACGTTGAAATTCGAAGAACTAAATCTCATAATCAAAGAAGGCGAAGGATTGACGGTTGAGTTTAAGGAGAAATACACTCCTAAGATTGACAGGGATATTGTCGCTTTTACCAATTCCAAGGGCGGGTTGTTGCTTTTTGGCGTTAACGATAACGGGAAGGCCGTTGGAGAGAAGCTTACCAATAAAATGAAAGCCGAAATAACTAACCTTGCCAGACATTGCGAGCCGGCAGTTCATGTAAAAAGCATAAAACAATTCGACAAGATTATCGTTGTTGAGGTTGCTGAAGGTAATGAAAAACCGTATAGCTGTTCATCTGGCTATTACAGACGGCTTGACGCAGTAACACAAAAGATGACACAACAAGAGATACGTCTTGTCTATAAGAATGTGGTAGCAACGTCATTTGAGGAAAGAGTTAATAAAGATGTTTCGTTCAGTGATATATCAGAAGATAAGATAAAGGCGTTTTTTAAGGAAGCTGGGGTACATGTTCTTGATGTTATTCCTCAAGACGTTTTATCAAGCTTGAGTCTGACCAGTGGATCTTCTATTAAGAACGCAGGAATTTTGTTTTTTGCAAAAGAGCCAAGAAGAGTCATTATGCAATGCGAGCTTATTCTTGTTGCATTCAAGGGAAAAGGGCGCGTTCACATTTATGATAAGAAATATGTTCAAGATGATTTATTGACGCAATTTAACGAAGCTATGGTTTTCTTAGAGAAACATCTGAACGTAAGAAGTGAAATCAAAGGTGCCAATAGAAAGGATATTTACGAAATGCCCCTGGAAGCATTGCGTGAAGCGGTAGCAAATGCGATTATGCATCGTGATTACAGTATGCGCGGAACAAGCATAATGGTTGAGGTTCATGAAGATAGAGTTGTAATCAATAATCCTGGTGGACTCCCAGAAGGATTAAAATTGCGAGATGTTATGAATATGTCCGTAAGACGCAATGAGCTTATCGCTGATATATTCGCTCGCATGGATAAGGTTGAGCGTATGGGAACAGGCATAAGGCGTATGCGTGATGCTATGAAATCGGCCGGGCTTCCATATCCCGAAATCGAAAGCGGCCACTTTTTTACAATAACCTTCCAGCGTCCGCCATATAGCTTGAAAGAGAGCGAGGGTTCGGAGAAAAGTTCGGAGAAAAGTTCGGAGAAAATATTAGTGGAAATTAGAGCAGATAATCGTGTTAGTGCTGAAAAAATAGCTCGAAAATTGGGAATTTCCTCCAGAGCAGTTGAAAAACAGATTGCTAATTTGAAAGCTGAGAATAAACTTAAACGCATCGGATCAGCTAAAGGCGGGCACTGGGAAATAATTTCAAATTCAGGAATTAGTAAACAAATAAAAACCAAGAAAGATTAATTAAAAGGAAAGAGGGGAAATATGAATGAGAAGGTAGAGGTAAAAGTAGGCGAGAGAGACTTAATTATAGAAACAGGCAAGCTTGCAAAACAAGCAGACGGAGCTGTTACAGTTAGATGCGGGGATACTGTTGTTCTTGCAACAGCTGTTTGCTCTAAAACAACCAGAGAAGGAATGGATTATTTCCCATTGTCTGTTGATTATAGAGAGAAGACATATGCTGCGGGGAAAATTCCCGGAGGATTTTTTAAGAGAGAAGGAAGACCGACGGAAAAAGAAATATTAACTTCAAGACTGATAGATAGGCCAATAAGGCCTCTTTTTCCCGATATGTTCAGGAACGAGCTGCAGGTTATGGTAACTGCTTTATCAGCAGATGAATTTACAGACCCTGATATTCTTGCAATAGTTGGCGCTTCAGCAGCGCTTGGAATATCTGATATACCTTTTTTTAAACCGATTGGAGCTGTAAGGATAGGCAGAGTAAATGATGAATTTATTATTAATCCGTCATACGAACAGATTGAACAGGGCGAGTTGGCTTTTGTTGTTGCAGGCACAAAGGATGCAATAACAATGGTAGAAGGGGACGGGAAAGGAGTGTCAGAAGAGATTGCTTTAGAGGCATTAAAAGTAGCACATACACACATTGTAAAGATTACGGAAGTAATTGAAGAACTAATAGCTAAATACGGCAAGACTAAACGTACAATTGAGATCATGAATATGCCGCAGGAACTGGAGAACGCTGTAAGAGAATTAGCTATAGACAAGATGTTACAGGCAAATAAGATGACTGATAGATCTCAGCGCAGAGATTTTCTGGATAATTTGTTGACTGAGATTAAGGACGAACTTTCAGAGAAATATCCTGAACAGGAGAATGCAATATCCTGCGTTTTCGATAAGATAGAGAAAGAGGAAGTAAGAAAGAAAATTTTGGATGAGAAGAAAAGAATAGATGGCAGGCCTCTTGAAGAGATTAGACCTATAACCTGTGAGATTGGCGTTCTGCCGAGAACGCACGGCTCAGCAGTTTTTACAAGAGGAGAGACACAGAGTTTGGCAGTAACAACACTGGGCACATCAGAGGACGGACAACGCATTGATGGGTTAAGAGGGGACTCTGAAAAAACATTTATGCTGCATTATAACTTCCCGGCATTTAGTGTTGGAGAAGCAAGACCTAACAGAGGTCCGGGCAGACGGGAAATAGGTCATGGAGCGCTTGCCGAACGCGCCATAAAAACAGTAATGCCTTCTCCTGAGAAATTTCCATACACAGTAAGAATAGTGTCAGACATTCTGGAATCAAACGGATCTTCTTCAATGGCGACAGTATGCGGGAGCGTGCTTTCCCTTATGGATGCCGGGGTGCCGATAAAAGAGCCTGTAGCAGGTGTTGCAATGGGTTTAATAAAGGAAGAAGACAAGTTTGTTGTGCTCACAGATATCAGTGGGCTGGAGGATCATCTGGGAGATATGGATTTTAAAGTTACCGGTACAAGAGATGGAATAACAGCTTTTCAGATGGATATAAAAATGGAAGGGATTACTCCTGAGATTATGGAAAAGGGGCT
>DAOVKY010000095.1 GCA_030631525.1 bacterium | reverse complement strand
CACCCCCTTCCCTTAATAGCGTTCCTGTAGTTCGTCAGTAATTATATGGCTCGTCAGATACTTTGTCAATACGAACTTTGATTTTATTAGTGTAATGTGGTACCTTAAATGGAAGAAAAGAGGCAGTTTTATGTACATAGAAGATTTTAAATCTGCTGATACATGGCGTGTTTTCAGGATAATGGCAGAGTTTATAGAGGGCTTTGAAACATTGTCCAGAGTAGGTAAAGCTGTAAGCATTTTTGGTTCTTCCAGAACAAAATCTGATGACAAATATTACAAAATGGCTGAGGAACTGGCAGCGATGCTTGTAAAAGAAGGCTACGCTATTATTAGCGGCGGCGGGCCCGGGATAATGGAAGCTGCTAACAAAGGCGCATTTAAGGCAGGCGGAGAATCAATAGGATTGAACATTGAAATACCACGAGAACAAAAGCCAAACAAGTTTATCAAAACTCTTCTTAACTTCAGATATTTCTTTTGCAGAAAGGTAATGTTTGTTAAGTATGCTTCTGCATATGTTGTATTTCCGGGCGGTTATGGAACAATGGATGAATTCTTTGAGGCGCTTACATTAATACAAACCAAGAGAATCAAATCTTTCCCTGTAATTTTGGTAGGAGGGGAATACTGGATGGAGCTGGTTGAATGGATTAATGGAGAACTTGTCAGACAAAAGTATATTTCTAAAAAAGATACAAATCTTTTCCATGTTGCAGACACTTCTCAGGAAGTAGTAGAGGTTATAAAGGATTTTTACATAAGAAGCTAAGAAACAAAATTCCTTAGTCTTCCGACTTTCTCAATAACTACTTCCACCTTGTCTTCGCATTTCAGGGGTCCTATTCCTGAAGGAGTGCCCGTAGCTATTATATCTCCTGGGAAAAGGGTCATGACTTTTGAGATGAAACTTACAAGTTTTTGAACATTGAAAATCAAGTTGCTTGTACTTGACGATTGCTTTAATTGTCCGTTTAAGAAAAGTGCTATTTTTAGATTATCAGGGTTTATATCTGTTACAATATATGGACCTATAGGGCAGAATGTATCAAATGATTTAGCTCTTGTCCACTGCCCATCTTTTTTCTGAAGGTCTCTCGCAGTAACATCATTTAAGCATGTATATCCAAATATATGGGTGTGCGCTTCTTCAGGCTGAATGTTTTTGGTTTTATCTTTGATTATTACTGCCAATTCCGCTTCATAATCCACACGCCTGCTCATTTTTGGATAGATAATATTATCATCAGGGCCTATAACAGAAGTGCTTGGTTTCATAAATAAAACAGGCTCAGCAGGTATTTTCATGCCAAGCTCTTTTGCATGGTCTATATAATTGAGTCCTACAGCAACTATTTTGCCGGGTAAACATGGAGACAGTATCTTTACATTCTTAATGCTGTATTTTTTTTTAGTGATTTTGAAACTGCTAAAAATATCGCCGTCTATTTTTCCAATAACATCGTTCTCGACCAAACCATATAGAGGGAGATTGCTATCAATTGAGAATCTTGCGTATTTCTGCAACTTACATCCTCCTGTTAAGTTTTTTTATTACACTTTGGATTATATCTAAAAATGAAAATTCGTAAAGAATATTCTTATTTTTATGATTGTTCCAAAGTTGATATTCACCGAACATTATGCTATATTCTTGCAATCATAAGGATACATAAATTGGCTATGATTGATACAAAAACTCAACTTTGCGCTGTTATTGGGAATCCTATAGAACATTCTTTATCTCCTGCCATACATAATGCAGCGTTTAGGCATCTTGGGCTTAATTATGTTTATGTTGCATTTAGAGTTCGGGATGTATCCTCTGCAATAGCTGGTGTAAGAGGCATGGGAATAAGAGGATTGAGCGTTACAATTCCTCATAAAGTAGAAGTAATAAAGTATCTTGACGAGATTGACGAAGTTGCGGATAAAATAGGCTCGGTCAATACCATTGTTAATGAGAACGGCATTCTAAAAGGATACACCACTGATGGAACTGCAGCAGTGCGCTCATTAAAAGAGAAGGGTGTTGATATTGATGGTAAAAGGATCTTGATTTTAGGCTCTGGAGGCGCTGCGCGGGCAATTGCATTTACACTTATTATGAAAGAAAGACCCGCGTCTCTTGTAATTGGTGGAATCATACAAAAAGAGATAGACAAACTAGTTCAGGATATATCTTCTACTAAAAATATTTCTCATGTTAAGGGATTCATCATAAATGAGAAATCTCTTGAAAAACAGCTTCAGAATATTGATATTTTAATACAATGTACACCTGTTGGGATGCATCCGAAAATCAATGATACACCTGTTCCAAAGAAATTATTGGGGAGTTCCCTGACGGTTTTTGACATTATCTACAATCCTATTAAGACACGTCTTATCAGAGACGCAGAAGAGACAGGATGTGTTGTAGTATCAGGGATTGATATGTTTGTCTATCAAGCAGCATCGCAGTTTGAGCTTTGGACAAGTAAAACAGCCCCAATCAAAGTGATGAGAGAAGTTCTGTTAGAAAACAAATAATGAATATTGTTCTAATTGGTTATAGAGGCACTGGTAAGTCAAGCGTTGCCAGAATACTTAGTAAAGAATTGAAACTGCCTGTAATTAGTATGGATGAGGAAATTATAAAAAAAGCTGGTATGTCAATCCCGCAGATTGTTGAGAAATTTGGATGGGATAAATTCAGGGATTTAGAATCTGAAATTGCGGAACAGGTTTACAATATAGACAACTACATTATTGACACAGGCGGAGGGGTAATTTTGCGTGATAAGAATGTTGAAAATCTTAAAAAAAATAGCAAGGTTTTCTGGCTTTATGCAGATGTTCCTGAAATTGTAAAAAGAATAAGACATGGAAAGCACAGACCCTCTTTAACTGAGGAAAAGAGCTTTGTAGATGAAATAGAAGAGGTTCTCATACAAAGAAAAGAAAAATACGAAAAAGCTGCAGATTATATAATAGACACTTCTAAACTATCCCTCTCAGATGTTGCGAAAAAAGTAGTATCACTTATGAGATAGACGACTTTATATATATAGGGCTGGAAAAGGCGCGTCTTTGATCTATAGACGTACACTCAAGCCTGAAATAAGAACTTTTTTGCTCTACTGTATATTGATAACTATCCAGTATCATGGGAACATCTTTTGCTTTTATGTTTTTTATGATTTTTATGATTCCCCCATTCTTTATTAAGCGAACAGAGTGTAAACCCAATGAATCACAACAAGCAAAATTGATGTTAACTTTTGTTCCTCTTTTCTTACAGATTTCATCTCCCATGACAGACTGTCCACAACTTAACCAGAGGAGCGGAGCTTCTGATGCAAAGCTATGCCCTTCTGATAAAGCATTAATTACAGAATTAAGGCTGAAATCTCTGCTGCATATTCCTGTCCATGTAGTCCCAATGGTACAATTTACGTGAGCATCACTACCCCCAACCACGCTTACATGCCTGCCGTCTTTTAAGAGCATTTCCAATATTTTCACAGATTTTTCGTTAAATTCATCATATGCACTAGTTAGCTTTCTATATCCATTTAAAATTTCTAAACTAATTTCGTTTCCGAGATTCCAGAGGGATTTTATCACTTTATCAGAGTACCAATTACTATGCCCCCAACCCACAGGATGAGGGATAAATACAAAAGGAGCTATTTTTTTTGCACGTTTATAGTCCTTTTCCAAACTATTGCACTTTGGCGTAAAAAGTCTAACAGGATTAAGCAGTCCAATATGATGTCCTGCACTGACTGGCTCTTGACCAAACCATAAACCTCTTTTTTCGTCAAAATACCGTTTTTGCTTCAAACTTTGATGATCTGTAATAAAAACAAAATCAAGACCACAAATATCTGCCATCTCTTTCATCTCTTGAACTGTATTGGCTCCGTCACTGAAAATTGTATGCGTATGAACATCTCCAATTACTAATTTCTTGTTAAAAAGTTTTCTGGACTTTCCAATTCTTTCTGCCATGGTCTCCTTATATAATTTCACTCCTAAGGCAGTTCTTTCCTTAATTAACTTTTCAATTTTCGCTTTCTTGTTATATCCAGACCTTTTTGAAGATTTAATCATCTCATTTCTCCTCAGTTTCTTATTGTCATGAAAAGGATGCACAGAACACCGCTGCAAAGCCCTATGGTCTTTTTCATATTAAATGATTCCTTTAAAACAAAGACTCCAATAATGCTTGTTGCAATAAAACTGAGTTGGGTTATTGGCAGGACAATACTTGCATCCCCATATTGCAGCGCTGTCGCCATAAAAAAGACAATACCGCATACCAGTATTCCCGAGATAATCCCATAGGTAAAGGGTTTTTTTAGTGTATCCAGGGATTTTCTTTCTTTTATTATCAGGTATGTCAATCCCCCAATTATCCAGATACCGCCATTGATTGCCAGAAGATAATACTTATCAGCACCTTGCGATAGCCCATATTTGTAAGAGATCCCCACGCCTGCACGTAGTAAACTTGCAACTATTACGAGAAAGAATCCTGAATAT
>DAOVKY010000056.1 GCA_030631525.1 bacterium | reverse complement strand
GCGGTGTTTTTCAACCGTCTGTAAGGAAATATTTAAAAGGTCGGAAATCTCTTTACTCGTAAGCTTGCCTTTTATCATGTCACAGATTTCGATTTCTCTTGGAGTTAGATTAAGTCTTTTCCCTCTTATTTTACGGCCAAACGAAGAAACTAATTCATCTAAATGGTTTTTGAGTAAATCAACATATTTACCGGCAGTCTTCTCTAATTTAAGTTTTTCTAAAATCGGAAACAATGATTCATTTACATTAGCCGCTATATCATTTTTTATTTTTCTTTTTTCTACTTCAACTTGCGCTATAATTTCACCGAGAGCAATATTTTTTTGTTCTAAAGCCGATTTTTGTTCCTGTAATTTTGTCGCTGTCTCTTTCAACCGGTACTCGCTTTCCCGCAATAATTTTTCCGCTTGCTTGCGTTCAGCGATTTCCTTTTTAAGTTGTTCATTAATCTTTCTAAGTTCAGCTGTGCGATTGTCGACCATATATTCAAGGTTGGCATGGTGTTTTCTCAGTTCCTCCCGTATCCGCTTTTGCTCGCTAATGTCCCAGAAGATACCCAATATTCCTATGATATTGCCTTTATCATCTCTAACAGGTGTCTTGACTGTATGAACAAATACTTTTCGTCCATCCTGAAGATACTCTTCTTCAATATCTTCTGCTGTTCTGGATTTTATAATTCTCTTATCGTCTATCCTGTATTTTTCGGCTAATTTCTTAGAGTAAAAATCGTGATCCGTCTTTCCGACGATTTCCGCAACTTCAATTTTTAAGTCCCTAGCGTAATTTTCGTTACAGGAGACATAAACTGAGTTTTTATCTTTAAGAAATATTTTTTGTGGAAGATTCTCAAGGAGCGTTCTATACATGCTTTTGCTTTTCTGAGGGGATTCTTCCGCGCTTTTTAATTTAACCATGTCCTTGATACACCTCTGCTGTCAATTCTGCAAGTCTGGTTTCCGAGAATTCATTAATGATAACTTGTTTTCCTTTTCTTGCCATTTCTAAGGCTTTGTCTCTATTATTTATTATATTAAGCACAGCCTCAGCCAAAGCCTCAGGATTATGAGAAGAAACTAAGACGCCGGTAATTCCATTTTGAATAATTTCAGGAATACCACCTGCATTAGTTGAAATAACAGGTTTTTCCATAATAAGCGCTTCTTTGATTACAGCAGGTGAGCCTTCAACAGAAGATGAGAGTGCAAATATATCAATCCCTGAAAGAATTTCAAGGATATCTTCTCTTTTCCCTGCGAATATAACATGATTACTTAATTCCATTTTTTGAACCATATTTTTAAGTTGTAATTCCAGAATTCCATCTCCAACAATCAGCAATTTAATATTCTTGAACTTTTCAATAATAATCTTTAGCGCTGCAAACATATTTGGATAATCTTTATGCTTTCTTAATCTTCCTATCATGCCTAGAACTATTGTATCAGGAGCAATACGGGACTCTTTGCGTATCGCTTTCTCATCAAACACGCCCTTAAACTTTTCTGTGTCTATAGAACTGTGGATAGTTATGATTTTATTCTCAGATATGTTATTTTCATCAATCAGCCGTCTTTTTATTACTTCAGCCACTGCTATTATTCTATCTGTCGATTCTTTATACAGTTTATTGTTTATATAGTTATTTCTTATTTTTGTGAAATTATGGCGTGTACGGATAATTTTGCATTGACTAGACAGGCCAAATAACCTAACAGCCAAAACACCAATCCAGTGGTCTGATGAACGGTGTGTATGTAAGATATCAACTTTATGAGTTTTTAAAAACCGCGACAGTTTCCATATAGCTACCGGGTTAAATTTCCACTTGCTTATTTTAAGAGACAATAATGGGATATTATACGAACCTGCTTTTTTATATAATGAGCTTGACGGAGATACAGCTAAGATTATCTTAAACTGCTTACTGTTAAGCAATCTGCTGATTGAGAATATTCTCTGCTCTATCCCGCTCCAGACCTCACCTGCATTTATGTGTAAGACGGTAAGCATTATATCCCAAGTTCCTTTTTAAATGCCTTCTTAATGTATTCAAAATATATCCCTTTGTCCTCATTATCCTCTGGCAATTCTTCATTTGTAATAGCTTCAAGTATTTTATTTTTCATCTTTCCTATTAGAGGTGATGGAGAAAGCTTGAATTTATCCATTAACTCATCTCCAGTAATCGGGAATTTGGATTCTTTTGCTGAAATCAGTTTTTCACATCTCTGTTCAAGCTCAGATAATTCCTTCAGCTTTTTAGCAACTCTCTCCTTCCTGAATGATGTTATATCTGCCTTAGAAATACTGAGAACATCTGAGAGCTTATCCCCCATCTTGGTTGCAAATCGTCTAACTGCAGTGTCTGTCCATAGAGAAGTATAAAGATTTGCTCGCATATGCTTGCTGATTAAAAAACATATGTGCTTGCGATCCTGATTGGAGAATCTGAGTCTTGTAAGAATTCCCCATGCCATCTTAGCGCCCAAATCTTCATGCCTATAGAAATGTACATTCTTCTCATCTATTGTTCTAACATATGGTTTTGCTATGTCGTGAAGCAGCGCACTCCATCTGATTTTCTCATCTAAAGGACAATTATTAACAACTTTTACTGTATGCATCCATACATCTTTATGATGAAGCTGGCTATCTTCATGCAGGTTCTTTAGAGGAACAAGTTCCGGTATGAAGTAGTTGATTACTTCGTTTTTCATTAGATTTTCCAACGCTGCTTCCACATAACTGCCAAGTAATAGCTTAGTCATCTCATCTCTTATTCTCTCACTTGAAAGATTCAGCAGTCTGTAGGCGTTCTTTTTTAAGGATGCGCGCGTATTCTCTTCAATCTTAAATCCTAATTGAGATTGAAACCTTAATGCTCTTAGGATCCTCAGAGAATCATCTTCAAACGCAACGTTCGGATTCTTAGGTGTTCTGATTAACTTTTGCTCTAAATCTTCCCTTCCTTTAAAAGGGTCAATTATTTTTGAGTCAGCTCCTATAGCTATTGTATTTATTGTAAAATCTCTGCGCTCTAAGTCCTCTATTATATTTGTGCCGAAATCCACATCTGGTTTTCTGCTAAAACCTCTATATATCTCTTTTTTTCTGAAGGTTGTAATATGCAATTCAACTTTGTCTATGAATGCGCCAACTGTTCCAAAATTTATGCCAACAGGATATGTTTTTATCCTGCTGTTTCGTAGAATCCTGATAATTTCGGGAGGTGTTGCAGAGGTAGCAAAATCATAATCGTTGAGAGGTTTTTCCATTAATAAGTCGCGCACTGAGCCCCCAACGAGATATATGGATTTCCCCGCCTGGCTGAAGATTTTAAAGATGCTCTGTATTATTCTATCTTCTATTTTTAACATTACTTTTTCTTTATAGATTTCATCATAGTTAATGGTAAATTTAACAATCGTTGAAACAGTCTTACAGTTATATCTTCCAGTAATTCATACGGGACAACTGTTACCTTTAGTCCGTCTTTGCTGCTTTTTAGTCTGACATAAAATGTAAATAAATTGCCATTTTCCCCTGTTATAATATAACCTATAATTGGTATTTTATTCAACACTTCATCAATGATCTGAAAAAGCTCGACTCCAAAAACCATATTTGTTGACTCTTTAACCAGATTAATATCGCCTTTGCCTGAAATTCTGATTCTCTCACCGTCAATATATAGACTTTTTACATCAATTATTCCAGACTCTATTATTGCTTTAGCTGTGGCTGTATTATATTTTATTCCCTCCTTGTCCATTTTAGGCAGTCTTAATTTTATTACATCATACATATTAATAAGAGTGAACATTCTAACCAATATATGTTGTCTGGTTAAATATCCATTATTTAATGTTATATCTAAACTCCCGTTCAGGTTCTTTCTTATTTCATCTATTGAATTACCACAGCTTCTTATATCGCCCTCGCAGTTCAGCGCTCCACTAAATGTAAGATTTTTAATGCCAAACTTCGAAGCCAGTTTTTGGATATCAACATTTTTTATTTTGTATATTGAATCAAATTCAATGCCATATGGAGAAAAGAAATTAAGTTTGCCTGAGAGCTCAGCTTCCCCCTCTGCTAGTTTTAATTTTATTCCATGGATATGCAGTACACTGTCTTTTATATAGAGCGGCAGATGTGGTGTAACGATTTTTATGTCATCGTATATGCCCTTTTCTATTTCAATGCATGTGCGGTCTTTATCAAACAGAGGTCTTAGTTTTACTTTAACGAGAATCGTTTTTATTTTCGCACTCCCATGCAGCCTGTTTTGGATTAACAGGCTGACATTGTTGAACCTGACATTTACAGAGTGAAGATTAAATCCAATCTGTACTCTCTCAACATGAACTCTATTTTGCGAAACTTTGTTAACAGCTCTCTTAATATACAGGCTTCCGATTACTCCAATCAGTCTGTAGCATATAAATAGGCTAATGAAGATGAAAAATATAATATAAAAAGATTTCTTAAATTTGGTCATTTCGATTTTTTTGTGGTTTATTTATTTATATACTTAAGCGTAATGGAGAAAACAAATTTCAGCATATTTGTATTCTTCTTTACAGGTATTCTTCGCAGCTCAAATATGGTCTCAGATGTATGATTCATACCTCTTTTTGTTGTGCATGCTCCCTTGTAGCCGGCTTGAGCAAGAAAGTTCTTTGTCTCCTCATTATAATCGCCGTATGGATAGCAAAAACATTTTACTGGCTGTGACAGATTCTCTTCAATAATTTGTTTTGATTTTGTTATTTCGTCCCATAGCGTTTCATCTGTTAATTTAGTCATGCGCCTGTGAGTGCATGAATGAGACCCGAAACTAAATCCAAATGCCATCATCTTCTTTGCATCTTCCCATGACATGAATTTATCGGGTATTTCTTCTTTGCTTTCATCAAAAGCCATAGTTTTGCCAATTGCGTCTGTTGTTAAGAAAACCGTACCTGTAAATCCCAGATTTTTCATAATGGGAAATGCGTATGTATAATTGTCAAGATAGCCATCATCAAAGGTTATTACAACAGGTTTTTGAGGAAACTCTTTATTCCTTTTAGTGCTCGCAATGACCTCATCAAGGGAAACTGTCATATAGTTCCATTTTTTAAGAAGATTCATCTGTTTTTCAAAATCTTTTGGTGTTACATACAAACACTGTTCCGTAGATTCAGGGTTGGGATAATTAATTTTATGATAGGAAAGGATTGGTATTCTACTCATAGACTATTCCTCCATGCTATTCTTATTCCAGAATTTGTTTTTTAATATTTCTGCAAGCTTTTTCCCAGCAACATGTATAGAGTATTTCTCTTCAACAGTTTTTCTTCCGTTTATAGCTATTTGTTCCTTAAGTTGAGTGTTTTCAATCAAAGCTCTGAGTTTAGTTTCCCATTCATCAGGGGTTCTTGCCAGAAGTCCGTCTTTTCCATCTTTTACAAAATACTTATTTTCACCTATATTACTGCATACAGCGGCGATACCCGTGGACATATACTCAAGGGCTTTAAGTCCGCATTTCCCCTTATTCCACTCATTATCCAGCAAAGGATACACTCCTGCATCAAATGTTGTCAATTTAGAGGGCATCTCATCAGGTTCCATCCAATCGATCATCTCAACTTTTAACCGTTCACATTCTCCATAAGCTTCCTTTAGTTTGGGGCAGTCTTTGGTGCCTATTATCTCAAACATTATATCGTGGGTTCTTGCAAGAGATGTT
>DAOVKY010000060.1 GCA_030631525.1 bacterium | reverse complement strand
GTTCCTCCCATCTCTTGTAATTTTTGCTGCTGATGTTCAGAGGTAATACTTTTCATTAGCTTCTCTGTGTTCTCGTTTGTCAGCTCCTCAAAGTCAAGAACATCCAGTCTTCCATCTATACGCAAAACAGGCGGCTTCCCTACTACTAAGTGTATATCAGAAGCATTCCTGTCTACAACGATTTTCAGCAGTTCATTCATCTCCATTTTATACTCCAATTACCATCATTTGTTAAGTTGCCATTGTCATCATCCGTTTTTGAAATTGGAAACTGAATAATGTTGTCTACAAGACGAAGATTACAATAATCCTCACTAAATTTTTCTAGTTTGAGTGCCAAGTTACTTTGTATCATTTAATTTCCTTGTTTTCTGTTTTGTCAAATGTCAAGATTTGACCCCTTTTCCTTTTCCTTCTAAACAAAAGTATTTTGTTCTCTATTGTTTTTACTTCTTTCAAACTTATTTGCTGATTTCTCATCTAAACTTTCTCATTATTTTTTGTTCTGGTTTTGTTCTGGTTTTTGTCATTTTTATAAGCCTATTCTTTAGTTTTTTGGGGTAAGTAAAATACGCCAGTAATAAATTGTGTTACCATGCTCATCTTGTCCAAAGTCCTGCCAACCAGTACCGTTACGTCCAATAGCAGGACGTGACGGTGTATATGGTGGGGCAAAGTATTCTTCGCTTACCCAATTAGTGCCTAATTCTGATTTCATATCTCTCACATAATTTATTTTGTTCTCAGCCCAACCTTGCGGATTATAGTAACTAGCGGCACCGCCTACTTTTTTTGGCATTATAACTAATTTAGCGGATGAAAAATCCGCAGGAGAGTACCCTCTTAGGTCAGCTCTTAATTTTATTTGCTTTCCAGTAATCCAAGCAGAATAAGATTTAACTCCATATTCATTCGTATGTTCCCTTATTTCCTGATAAAAATATAGTGAGTTACCATGACCCCAATTTCCCCAAGTAGCAGAGTTCCATGCACTTACAACATTACTCCATACTGCATCAGGACTAGAGGCATATGTATGTACTGATTTACGTTGGCAGGCAAACCTCTGAGGAGAAATCGAGTTAACCGCCAACGCATCATTACCACTGCCTGTGCCATCTGATGCAGAAATAATCAGGAATAGATGATTATCTCCTATATTTCCATCTTCTGCTTTTATTACTGCCGATATTGTGCCTGCTCCATCTACCAGTTCCAATGTTTCAAGCTTTTCTCCTCCTGCATATAACCCATAACCACCTAAACTTACCTCGCCGTTATAATCAGACTTTGTCCAGCCTGCTTCTGGAGGTATGCAATCAGGATTTATCTTCTCTTTCTCCCATTCTCCATCGTTATTCTTTACATAGCTTTCTGTGCCAGAAAGTTTATTCACCATCCCTTCAGGCGGTGGATTAACAGATGTTCCGTAGTTATAGCACTGAACCTTTATTGTGAATGTTTGAGTTTGCGATACAGGACTGCCAGTTTCCACATATGATGGGGAAAGTTGGACGTGGAAATAGTGTCCTTCCCCTATTCTTACTTTCGCTGTCTTTACCTCCGACTTCAATCCTGCAGGATTTTCTACAAAAACTTTTATCTCATATACTCCTGGCTCTGGAGCAGTGTCCTTATCCTTTGCGAATAATACCTCATATCTAAATCCTGCTGGCGCAGGTTCCTTCTCTGCATAAGGTTTAAGCAAACTAGTCTCTGGGGTATTCTCCCATACAGATGTGGTTTTTCCTTCTTTGTATACCTTGATATCCACTTTTGTGGTTGCAGGAAGACATTCTTTGTCAACCTTCCCTTCTATATACGCTCTGCCGTATTTATCCAGATCAAGCAGAAACGGCTGTGAGTCTTCGCCAATTATATGTTCTGTCCACTTGGTATCTTTTTCTCCCCAATCCCCTTCAGGACTTGTTGAAAGATTATTTTCTTCTGCTTCAGGAGTGCCCTCTGACTCCAATACTCGGATTAAGCCAAGTTCAGGTCTTTCTTTATCTACCCATTTTAAAATCTGGTCATATGTCCTGCTGTTCTTCGGAGCGTCAGAATGAGATGCTGTAACAACGCATGTATCATAAAAATTCCATGTGGTATATCCATTCTTATCTATTGCCTGTTGACTCCTAACTGATACTACTCCATCTCCCCCATAATAACTGCCAAATAAGATGAAATTTTTTGCTGAACCTATTTGTCCGACTATACAACGAGATTTGCTTCCGCTTCCAGTTCCCATGCTTATCAAGTTTGTTATAAATTCCCCATCAGGATCCATATCATTTACTGCGTCTCCATGTATATCTATATCCCCTATCTTCACAGCAGATTGATTTATTACTTCTGTAATTGCTGCAAAAAGAAATCCTCCCCAACTTCCAAATATTAAGCTGCCAACCTGAGCTGCTTCTATTGTGTTCGCTATATCTGCCAGCACAGCTCCGCAGTGAGGAGTGTCTATTGACACATACTTATCAGTATTCCCATCTCCTCCAAGAGCCTGCATATAATATCTGCCCGCAAGCCCTCCCATGCTGTGACAGATAAGTATTACTTTGTCTGTTTCATTATAACGTAGCAAAATATTACTCACTGCATTATTAACTTTATCAGCCCACCCTGGATTGCCATTTAAATATGTATCAACTGAACCGCATGGGTCATTAAAATTCATCTTTTCCAAATAGGATGCAAAAAGCGGATTAGGCTTGCCTTGAGCGTCCTTCGCATTTACTAAATACTCATAGTATGCTGATGCAGGAAGTCCAATATTATAATAATATTTACCGAAATCCTCTGTTAATTTGCCAGACAGATAGTTCCATGTTTGAGGCTTGCCTGGCCCAAAGCCGTGGAGAAGCAATATTGGTGTAGGGCGATAGACATTCTCGTAATCTTCCCATGCAGTCTCAGTGGTGTATAATTGATCTGCTTTTATTAAGAAACATGGAAATAAAAATATTATACTTAAAAACACGATTAAAAATTTTGATTTTTTATTTAGCATCTTCTTCTCCAATGTTTAATATTTCTTTGAATAATTTCTGAGTAATACGGTCTCTTTTTTATCTCCAATTCTAGACAACGTTATTGTTCGAATGCCCAATATGCCTCCCCCTATCATCTTTAGCCCATCTGGCGAAAATTTTCCATGTCTTGGTATAGTTTTAAATCCTGTTTTAATTCCCTTCCCGTGAATATCAAGAAGCCTTCCCACAAAATTTATATACTTACCATCAGGAGACCAATCAGATGGATAACAATTTGCCTGGAATACTGCCTTTTTATCCGTCCCATCAATATTTATTGTCCAAAAATAACCTTTAGCTCTAGGTATATGATACCCTATCTTCTTCCCACTCGGATGCCAGATGCCGTTGGAAGCATTGTCTACCAGCAAATGATCATTTGTTCCGTCTGCATTTACAAGCCATAATTGAGGAACATACCAATTCCCCTTTTTTCTGCCTCGCAGGTATAAAATCTGCTTCTCATCTGGAGAAAGTTTAGGGAAATCTCCTTCAACAATTATCTTGCGTATAATCTCCCCCTTCATATTTATTCTACAAATAGTATCGTGCATAATCAGCCCTATATCTCCGTTGCTTCTAAATACCAATATGCTTGAGACAAAGGCATTTTGCCCAAAATCTTTTATGTCTTTTTTATCTGCATAAGATTTCCACCCCGTCTTTGTGTTGTATTTATTTCTTATCTTAAAAACCCTGATTATTTCTTCTTCCTTTGTCCCTATGTGCATCCTGCATATCTGCTCCTCTTCCATCGGAATTTTATCAGTTGCTTTTGTTATCTCTGCAAGCCAGTCGTATCTAAATTTATGATGCGCTATATGCTTCAGATACACTATGTGCTTTGAATCAGGCATCCAGCAGGGACTATGATAAGTTATAACATCCTCACCTTTTGGCTTCTTGGCTGCATATAAATCTGCCACTGCCAGACTTAATAACAACGAACCGAATAAGATCCCTAATCCAAATTTATATAACCGCATAATTTTTATCTCCATAAATATCTATATCCTTATTGCTGCTCCGGATCAAATTCACTGTCTGGAATTCCTGTGTTTATTTCTATATTGCTATAAGTTACTGTTGTTATAAAATCCAGCGAAGTGTCTCCATTGTCATCTTCAAGCACAGGTATCTTCTTTGTTTCCGATGCCACGTATATGCCATCCAATTCTTCGCAAGAAGATATCTCTGTTATTTGCTTCAAATTATTGTCCTTGTATAACTCTGTTTTCTGCAATAATGAATGACTGCTATCTATGTATAAAGATATCTTGTTGTAGTGCGAATTCTCCTCTTTTGGTGTTGCCTCTATAAAATATAACCCTTTGTCATTGCTGATGGTTACAACATCGTTTGCACTTATGAAACTATCAAGATTATCAATTGGATTAGCATTTGCCAAATCCTGTTTAGTTACTCCCTTGCCTTCCAAAATATCTACAGTCTGCCTTATATTTTTTGACGGGTTTATGTAATGCAATGCTGTATCTGCAAGTATGGAAATATTGTCTACTTCATCCCTTGTTGAAGAGGTGTAATACCTTGTCTTCTTCTTATCAGGGTATTTATACCAGTAATCAGCGTAAACACCTTTTCCATAGGGCTGTGATTTATATGTAGACTTGCCTTCCAGTGTTGCCTTCATATCCTGAATCTTATCATGATTTGCCTTAACTAATTCCAAGGCTTCTTCCGCTGTTAATATCTTTATGTAAAAACTAAATTCTTTTGCTGCCAGATTCCCAACATTGTCTTTTACCTCTATATTTACTGTTACTCCGCCTTCTGTAATCCCTATCTCTGGAGTGTATGAAATACCTTCATCTGTAATTATACTGCTCGCTGTTACGTCTACTGCGTTTACCAATATTTTTACTGTAGTTTTGTCTATTCCTGATTTATCATCTGAGTATTTTACTGAGATTGTTGGTGTTGTGTAGTAGACCGTAGAAGCATCTTTGGGAGATAAATCAGTTATGCTTGGAGGTGTTGTATCTGTTTCCACTCTAAAAGTTGACGTTGCACTTGCTTCATTTCCTGCCCTGTCCTTTACTTCAATAGAAATCGTATGGCTTCCGTCTTCAAGCGCTATCTCTGGTGTATAACTTATCTTTCCTGTTGTCTCATCATAAGTTGCAGTTACCTCTGCATCATCAAGCTTTAATATAATCGTTTCTCTCTCTACACCGCTGGTTGCATCTCCTAATACTGCTGAGATCTCTGGCTGATTGTTGTTTATTAAAGCGTTATTTACTGGAGAAACATCCGAAATCACAGGCAGGGTGTTGTCTAAGATAAACGTTATTTCTTTAGACTCTGCTTTGTAGCCCTGTCTCCTGTGTGACCTATATGCTATTGCTTTAAGCTTATGTTCTCCATCTTCCTGAGACGAAAGGTCTATATTGAACGTATGATTCCCTGACCTGTGCCACCAACGCCATGTTCTGTAACTTCCAGCTAAACTATCATCCAAATATAAATCTATTATTCCTGCTCTGCCCTGCCATGATACTATTACATCTAAGCTT
>DAOVKY010000101.1 GCA_030631525.1 bacterium | reverse complement strand
CCTGCTGTTGATGCCAGAAGGATAAGACTTGCAAAAGAAGCAGGGGCGCAGATAATCGAGCTCATAAAAAAGAACATTAAGCCAAGAGACATTGCAACGCTTGACGCTTTTAAAAATGCAATAGCTGTAGAAATGGCGCTTGGCAGTTCAACTAATACAGTTCTCCATCTGCCAGCTATTGCAAATGAAGCTGGAATAGAATTTGACCTTAGTCTTTTTGATAAAATAAGCAAAAAGGTACCAAATCTATGCAGACTATCACCTGCAGGCAAATATCATCTTGAGGATCTTGATGAAGCTGGGGGAGTACATGCAGTAATGGCAGAGATTAGCAAGCTGGGAGTAATAAATAAGAAATGCTTAACAGTAACGACCAAGAAAGTTGCTGAGAATATTGCAGGATGTGAGATTCTCAATAAAGAGGTTGTTCGGCCAATAAGCAAGCCTTATTCTAAACAAGGCGGGATTGCAATACTAAAAGGCAATTTAGCGCCTGATGGAGCTGTTGTTAAGCAGTCTGCTGTTAGTCCTAATATGATGAAGCATTCAGGGCCTGCAAGGGTTTTTGACTCTGAAGAAGAAGCTATGAAAGATATAATGAATAAAAAAATCAGGAAGGGAGATGTTATTGTTCTTCGTTATGAAGGCCCCAAGGGTGGTCCAGGAATGAGAGAAGGACTTTCTCCTACTGCGGCGCTTGCAGGTATTGGACTTGCGGATAGCGTAGCTCTATTAACTGACGGCAGGTTCTCAGGCGGCACGCGCGGGGCAGCTATTGGACATATATCTCCTGAAGCAGCTGAAGGCGGTCCGCTTGCCATAGTAAAGGACGGAGATACTGTTGAAATAGACATACCTCGCAGAGAATTAAATATTAAGTTAACTGATAAAGAAATTAAGAGTAGATTGGATAAATGGAAAAAGCCGGAACCAAAGATAAAATCCGGATATATGTATAGATATTCTCAGATGGTATCTTCGGCAAGTTCTGGAGCAATATTTAAAAGCTCATGAATTTCAAAAAATATGATACAATAAAGAAACAAAAAGAAGAGGTAATAATATGCTGAGCAATTATACAGCCAAGTACACAAAAATAGATTATGGTTATATGGGGCAGTTGGTAGAATGGACAGAGGTAGTAACAGAGGGAAAAACGCTGGAAGAATGTAGAGAAATGCTTAAAGACGCTTTATATGAAATGGTAGCCGCATATCATCAGCAAAATGAAGAAATTCCAATCGGCAACTCTCTCCTAGAACAAATAGCTGTTGAGGCATAAGTGTCTGTAAAACGCAGAGAATTAGTCAAGTATTTTGAGAAAAGCGGTTTTTATCTACTGCGAGAAGGCAGAAATCATTCCATATATACTGACAGCAAAAAAACCATACCAATCAAAAGACATCGAACTATTGACAGAATAACAGCAAACGAATTATGCAAACAGGCTAGGTTGAAACCTAAGTTTTGAAATGCTAAAAGTATTTTGAATATAAAAATGTAAGAAAAAGGGGGAAAGATTATGAAATTACACAAATATTTTATCTCAATTCTATGTATAGCAACATGCGTAACTCTGTTGTATGAACATGCTTTTGCTGCTGATCTAGGACCCGAAGTATTAAAGGTCAAAGGATTATACATTGGGATGAATATTGATGAAGCGTGTGTTGTTGCGCAGAAGCTTCTTAATGCTCCTAGTATTAAGGTTGAGGAGTGTCTAGCAAAAGATTACAGTCTTAGTGCTACATTAAGCCGTGATTTAGAGTTGAAGGCTGCAATAAAAGAGTACCTTAGTGGAACTCCTGATAAGGATATAAAGTCAAAAGCAATTTATAGAATGCAATCTACAAGAAGTGACTATTCAAGGAAAGAAATTCAAGAGGCACTAGTTAAGTCGGACGAATATACGCCTAAAGTTACAGGTCATAAAATCAGCCATAACTCTAAGACTATTGTAGAGGCTGGAGTCGATAAAAAAGTAATGGATATTCAATTTACTCCAGAGGACGTAGGTAAACTTTTTAACACCAGCGATTTGACTATGGACCAATTTACTCAGGTATTTATGGATGCTTATCACATCCCAACGATGGATCGTGAGATATCTCCAGAAATTTTGGCGAACAAGGTAGTAACAACTACAACACATACGTTCACAAGCAGTTTTGGATATAAAGTAGAGATTTCTAAACGTGAAAGCACAGACATGTGGTTGGACAGTGGTGGGTACGGTCTGAAAATTACAAAAATAGCCAAGAAGAGCGATCATCAGTTTAATTAAATCTCTTGAGGCAAGAAGGACAATATGGAAAAACTAATTATTGAAAGTCTGAAAGCAGTCGAACGAGCCTTTGATTTTGATAATGATGAGTTAGCATACTTAGCCTTAACATCGAAAGTTGAACGACCTATCAGAGATCGTTGGGCGTTTGAGTTATATAAAAATATAAATCCAAACTTTATTGTTTCTAGAGAATGGCTAAGTACTGACTTAGCTATACTTGATAATCTAGTGCCAAGAGCTCTTATTGAATTAAAGGCAATGTACTCTTTTAATGCTTTAAATGAAAAGACGATTCTCAGATATGTTGATTTAATGAAAAAAGACACAATCAAGGCAAAAGAGTTAGCTTTACGTACAACAAGCACGCCGCAAATTTACACTGTACTTTTAGCTACTCATCCACATGCTTCCGTAGGTACAAAATTTAAAAAAGTAATAAAATATAGCTTGGGAATAAACAAAGCCTTCAAAGACTATGAGAATGCGGAAAATATTAAGAAAACAACCAATGACAAAGTTAATACACACTTCTCAGAATGGCACTGTATTGCCAATGGAAGTTTTGTTGGTGGGAAAGCCTTTGAAATAAATACAGAGGTTCTATTTTGGCTTTTTAAAATATAATAAAGCAAAAGGACAGGTTACGACCTGTCCCTAGATTCCCCGATTAAATCGGGGAATGACAAGCGAGAACTTGTAAGAGAAAGGGAATTGATTGAAATGGAAAGAAACTTAGAAATAAAGAACCAGTTGAACAAAAATTAGTTTAAAAAGGAGCAATATTTTGAAACTAAGCGGAGCTAGAATACTTATAGAAAGTTTAAAGAAGGAGAAGGTAGAAGTCATATTCGGTTTTCCCGGCGGCGTGCTGCTGGATGTATATGATGAACTATACGCAACAAAAGAGATCAGGCATATTCTGGTCAGGCATGAACAGGGAGCGGCTCATGCTGCTGATGGGTATGCAAGAGCTACAGGAAAGGTGGGAGTCTGTCTTGCTACATCAGGTCCCGGAGCAACTAATCTGGTAACAGGGATAGCTACTGCGTATATGGATTCTATCCCTCTTGTTGCATTAACCGGACAGGTACTGACATCAATGATAGGCAATGATGCATTCCAGGAGGCTGATATTGTTGGAATAACAAGACCTATAACAAAATACAATTATCTGGTTAGAAATGTAGCTGACCTGGCTCAAACAATTAAAGAAGCTTTTTATATTGCCTCTACTGGTAAACCGGGTCCGGTTCTTATAGATTTACCAAAGGATGTAATGGTAGCTAAAACTGATTTCTTATACCCTGAAAAGATTGATATTAAAAGCTATAAACCTACATATGTTGGAAATATTAAGCAGATTAAGAAAGCTGCAGAAGCCATTAATAAATCTGAGAAACCTGTTTTGTATATTGGCGGAGGAGTTATTGCTTCTCAGGGTGCGAATATTCTTGTAGAGGAACTTGCTGAAAAGAATGATATTCCTGTTACTGTTACTCTTATGGGTAAAGGAGGTTTTCCTGACGATCATAGATTATCTCTGAATATGCTTGGTATGCATGGGACTCAATACGCAAATCATGCTGTTATGGACTCAGACCTTATTATTGCGGTCGGAGCAAGATTTGACGATAGGATAACCGGGAAAGTCAGTGAATTTGCTCCACATGCCTCTGTAATTCACATAGACATTGACCCGACCGCTATAGGGAAAAACATTAAGACTGACATCCCTATAGTTGGAGATGTTAAAAAAGTTCTTGAGGAGCTTATTAAATACATAGAAACAAGAACAAGGGAACAATGGAATAGCAAGATAGAAGCATGGAAAAAGAAATGCCCTCTGGCATATAAAGATGATGGTGATTGTATCAAACCTCAGTATGTTGTGGAAAAGATAGAGGAAGTTACAAACGGAGAGGCAATTATAACAACAGAGGTTGGACAGAACCAAATGTGGGCGGCTCAATTTTATAGATATACAAAGCCCAGAACATTTATTTCTTCCGGCGGTCTTGGCACAATGGGTTTTGGTTTTCCTGCAGCTATT
>DAOVKY010000111.1 GCA_030631525.1 bacterium | reverse complement strand
ATTATTATTCTTATCTTTTCTGCCAGCTCATTGGTTTTTTCTAAACTATAGCCGACTATTTCCACTTCAACTTGTTTTCCGCCGCCCATAAGTATCTGTTTTATAGGAGTAGTTGCTACCACAGAAATCTTCTCAATACCTGGAATCTGTTTTGTTTTTTTGCGTAACAAGCTGGCAATGTCCTGGGCAGAGCGTCTTCTCTTATTTTTAGAAATCAACTTTACTCCTGACTGTCCGATATTTGAACCTTCTTCCATTCCTAAAGCTGCACCCATTCCTTTCTTTGACTCTCCAATAAAGGTGTAATAATTATCTTTTTCCGGAACGAATTTTTTATAAAATTCATCTACCTTAAAAGCTGTCTTTTCTGTTTCTTTAAGACGCGCGCTTTCTGATAAAGAAAAATCCACACGGACATCCCCTGTATCTATATTAGGCATAAGATCTGTCCCGATAAATTTAACTAACATTAAACTTAAGAGAAATACTAAAACTAAAGGAATTAAGATTTTTTGCTTATTCGCTAAAGAAAAAGTCAATATTTTTTCATATCTATTTTCTATCGCATTAAATATCTTTTCTCCCCAAAGAAAAAATTTTGATACTGCTCTGTTTTTTTTATTATGATTAAAGGGTTTAAGCCAGAGGGAAGAAAGCATTGGCGTTAATGTTAAAGCAACAAATAAAGAGGCAAAAATCGCAATGCTTATAATAGAACCCAACTGTTTAAATAATATTCCGGCAAGACCTGTAACAAACATAAGTGGAGAGAAGACAACAATTGTCGTTAAAGCAGAAGCGGTTATAGCTGTGCCTACCTCGGAAGCGGCAAAAACAGCTGCTTCTCTGGGTTTTTGTCCTGAATCAATGTGCCTGGTGATATTTTCCAAGACAACGATAGAATTATCCACAACCATACCAACAGCAATCGCCAAACTCATCAAAGATACCACGTTTATCGTAAACCCTCTCATATAAAGGAAGATAAAGACAACAATTAAAGAAAAGGGAATAGCTAAAGAAACGATTACACTCGCCAATGTTTTTCTTAAAAAAAGCAAAGTTACTAATATAACCAGGAAGCAGGAAAGAAGTAGGGTTCGGGTTAAATTACGGATAGAATCAAGAATAAACTCAGAATTATCCATAGGAATTGCTATGTTCACATCAGGAGGTAAATCTTTTTTTGCCTTTTGGAAAAAATCTTTCATAGCTCTGCATACTTCAACAGTATTAGCCCCTGACTGTTTCTGAATAATCAAGACAATAGCATCCTTGCTATTGCCCCAAGCCTTCATCATTTGTTCTTCAAAAGAGTCTTTTACCTCTGCCACATCTTTAAGATATATAGAATTGCCTTGGTAACCTCCAACAATAATATTTTTTATATCCTCAGTGTTCTCAAACCTTCCTGCTACTCTTATATAATATTTTCTTTTGCCCATCTTTACATCGCCTGAAGGCATATCTAAGTTTTCTTGCTTCAGAGCGCCAATAATCATCTGAGGCGATAAATTATAGGCTTCTAATTTCTGCCAATTAAACCGAACATTAATCTGGCGTCTTAAACCTCCGTATATCATAATTGAGCCTACGCCTCTTATTCGCTTTAACGGGTCAGATATCTGTTTATCAACAATATGATAAAGCTGAGGCCAACTTTCGGTGGCATTTATAGTTACTGCCATTATCGGTGCAGTAGCAGAAGAAAACTTGAAAAGCATTGGTTCTCTTGATTCAGGAGCATGTGCCTTAATGTCGGGTTTAGCTAAGTCAACCTTATCACGCACATCATTAGAAACCACGTCTAAATCAGCTCCCCACTTAAACTGGCATGTCACCATGCAAAGATTATCTTTGGAAAGGGATCTTAATTTATCAAGATTGTTAACTGTGCTTAATTGATCTTCTAAATATTTCGTTATATCATTCTCTACATCCGTAGCCGATCCCCCTGGATAAGGCACAAGCACACTTATTGCCGGAGGTTCAATTTTAGGCAAAAAATCTATACCTAATTTAGAAACAGAAATGACACCGAATAAAAATATCACCAAAAAAATCATTAATATTGTTAACGGTCTTTTAACGGAAAGTTCAGATAGATTCACTTTTCCACCTTATGCTGTTTTTTTATCTCCACTGAAAGACCTGTTTTTAAAATACCCTGTCCTGAAAGAATGACCAAATCGCCTTCTTTTAATCCCTTTTTTATCTCCTGCCAATTATCTTTTCTTATTCCTAATTCCACAAATGCCTTTTGCGCTTTATTCTCTTTTACCATAAAACAGTAATATACCCCTGTTCCAGGCAGTCTTAAAATAGCATCGTATGGAATAACTAAAGCTTTATGTTTTCTTATTGATAACCTAACACGGCCAAACATCCCAGGCACAAGTAAATGTTCAGAATTAGGAATGGCTATTTCTGCGGCTGCAGTGCGTGTTTGCGGACTAATCAAAGTACTTAATTTGTAAAGTGTTCCATTGAATTTCTTATCAGGATAGGCATCAAGCGATATTTCAGCACCTTGTCCCACTTTTATCTTAGGATAATCAACTTCTGTTATTTCAATTTTAACCTTAACTTCATCTATGTCTGCCACAACTGCAATAGGAACCTGTGGATTTACACTATCGCCATTGTCCATGTAGGTTTTCGCCAGAATCCCAGAGAGAGGAGCTTTCACTGGCGCAGGTTCAAATTTAAAGCCTGTAATATCTCTGTCTATTAAGGCAATAACGTCTTCCTTTTCTACACGCGCTCCCTCCTCAATCTTATATTCAATCAATTTCCCCGTAACCTTAGAATAAACTTGAACCTGATCTTTCCCTTTTATATCTCCCGTAAACTGAAGCATTTCTTCTAGTTCTATCTTTTGCGCAGGAGCTACTTCTACTGGGATGGCAGCTCTTTTTATCTCAGCAGCTTTTTTGCCGCAACCGGGTAGAACCAAAACTCCAAGCACTAAGCACCAAATAACAAACAAGCTCCAAGCTTCAAATATCCAATGACCAAAACTACTTTGCTTTGAATTTCTTCGCATTTTATTCCTCCAATATTATGTCATTTTTAACTAAGGTTAATCCTTCTGATTTGTCCAGATTGATAATAGATATTTCGTGATCTATCAAAGCTTTTACGTAATCCAGTTCAGCTTGCGATAATCTCTCCTGATAGTCCAGCATATCATGAGTGCTTACCTCGCCTGCTGTGTATCTCTCGTTTTGAACATTGTAGTTTTGTGTCTCTGCTTCTCTGGAGAATGAAGAAGCTTCAACCTGACGGTATTGTATATCAACTTCTCTTACCTTATCTCTTACCTCCAAAATGATATTCTGTTCAAGTCTTTTGAATGATATTAATGCCTGAATTTTTTCTAACTTTTTCTTGTTATACTCTCCGCGCGCTTTTTTATTTCCAAGAGGCACTTTGAAATTCAATCCAATGCTCCAATCCTCATAGTCTCCTGTTCCCACTTTGCTGAGCGCTTCATCAAGATTATCTCCCAAGCCGTTTAAGCCAAAACTTCCAACTAGATCCAGAGTGGGGAACAGAGCATTCTTTGCCTTCTTTATCTTTATGTCTCTATTTCCCAGAGCGATCTCTTCTGAAGCATAATCAGGCCTGTATTGAAAAGCTTTGTTAAGACTTTTTGTAAGATCAACGTATTCTTTTGTGAAAACAGGTTTATCTAAAGGTACGATCTCAGTGTTCCAGAGAGACGGGTCATCAACCAGGCTTGTTATCAATTTCAACTCATCTTCGGATTTTTTCAATGTTGATTCTGCTGAGATCAGATTCTTTTGTCTCTTGGCAACGGCCGTTTTTGTCTCCAGCAGACACAAAGAACTTACCAATCCAGCTTCATATCGTTTATTGTTAATCTGAAGCATATCCTCTACGCGCTTTAGGGATGATTTTGCAATATTGTATTTTTCTATGTAAAAAATGTAATTATAATAAGCAGCTTTCGTTTTTGTTATTATATCTGAGACTGTATTCTTAAAATTTTCT
>DAOVKY010000071.1 GCA_030631525.1 bacterium | reverse complement strand
TCACATCAATGCCTACATGACGGAAAAAGCTGAACATGTTCCAAAAACTATCCATGCCTTTTTCCATCACACCTGTTATTTTTATGCCTTTATTATGTTTGGATATAATAACCTTTGCTATGTCTCTATCTGTAAAAATAAAACTTGCGAAACAGATACTTTTCTCAGCGCTATTCAGCAGCTGAATTATCTTCTGTTTGCAATTATCCTTTTTTGAGAAAAAGGCCACTATTTCGTCGTCTGCGATCTGTCGTCTGTGGTCTTTATAATCCAAAGAGCCGGAAATTCCGTGAAATTCATTTATAAAATCTTTTGCCAGCGCCTCTGAATTTATAACAACTACATTATTGTTATTGTAGTATGTGCCATTATAAGTAGGGTTATAAGACCCTGTCCATATAACTTTATTATCAAATACACAAAATTTATTATGCATAAGGCCTCTTGGCTGTCTTGTAGCCTTTATACTAATATATTTTCTCAATTGAGCATATTGAGATCTGAAACTATTTATTCTTCCTTTATCCATTACTAAGTGCACATTTACGCCTCTGTTTTTCGCATCTATCAAAGCAGAAGCAACCTTAATGAGTTCTAGACTATAGAATGCGCCATAGATATTTTTCTCAGATAGATTTATCAATTTTATTAACTGCTCACTTAGATTCGCTTTTGGGCCGAAATATACGGAAATAGAATCATAATCTTTGAGTGAAAGACATTCAGCATTATCACATTTAGTGTATTTATGACAGGGGATAAAGCTTAAAAGCACACCTATTAAGATTATTAGCTGGATTTTTTTGAACATAGCATCTTGACCCTATTATTCCTTACTTTTATTGAGATTGTTCCATGTGTGTCTGTAGAATAGATATCTTTATCATCCATATGTTTTTTTATAATATGGGACTTGTGTTTTGAAAACTTTTGAGATGCTATTTGTCTAATTACAATTTTTCTACCGTTAAGGCTGATTGTATGTATGCAATCAGGTGTGATTAAAAGCTCTATGTTGCTAGGCATAATGCGAAGCGCAAGATTACTGTTATATATCCTACAACTAATTCCAGTCCCGATGGATATCGGGATGAGAACGGATTCTTCATGTTTGATATTTCTATATGCAAGTCCGGCATCTTTGATAAAGTTGAGGAAGTTCTTGTATGTAAACGAGTTTTGGGACTGCGCAATATCCAGAACTTGTTTAATATCAAAATTCTTTGATAGATCAACAACTGTGCCTAGATGATCATTGCTTACTCTATTCAGGAACAGATAGTCAATCTTTGAGATATGTTTTGCCCATAGAAGCGGCTGAATTACTTTTTCAATATTATTAAATTTATTGCTGTCACTAGTTATAAGCATGATTTTGTTTTGATTCCATCCACAGGGAAGCTTTATAAGTACTACATCTCCATCCGGAGAATGCGGGAAAATAATTTCAATAGAACTGCTCTTTATTCTTGGAGATAAAAATAGAATTACCAGAATAAGTGCGAAGATACATAATGCCTTCCTGTTTTTCATGCTGTTATAAAGCGCATATAAGGAAAACACGATTAATGTGTAATATCCAATGATATCTGTAATGTATGGCTTTTGCACCTCCAGATACATGAAGTTTATTGATGAGAAAAATTCTATTAATCTTAATAGTATTGTCAGCAGGATACAATTCGGCATACTGAAGATATAGGCAAGTTTAATCCATAGTATTCCAAATACAGATGCGAGCAATCCAAGCGCCAATGTGCAGGCAACAATCGGAAGTATTACGATATTAGTGAAAACGCTCCATAGGGACAGGTAGTTAAAGTGATATGCAACTATTGGCATAACGCTTATCTGGGCTGCCAGAGACACTGCAAAGGCAGTAAATAAAAAACGCGGCTTTAATTTAATTCTCTCAAGAGGTATTACCTCTTTCAGTATGGGAGCAATACAAATAATTCCTAACGTAGCTATAAAAGAGAGCTGAAAACCGGCATTAAATAAGCTGTATGGATTGATAAATAAAAGTACAAGACATGCTAATGACATGCTGATATAAAGATTCTGTTCCCTATCAATTATAATAGCCGTCAATACTGCTAAAGCCATTATAGTTGTACGGAATATCGGATCCCGCATACCTGTAACCATGCAATACAATATAACCACCAATATCAGGACAAGTGCAGCAATCTTTTTTGGAATTCTGCATAACTTTAGAAATCCCCAGAACATAAGAAGAATCAGGCCAACATGAAGACCTGACACTGCAAGAATATGTACTATGCCGCTCTTTCTGAACATATCAAAAATCTGTTTTGGTATATCCTCCCGCATGCCTAGCAGAATCCCGTTCAGCATTGCAGACTGAGGATCCGGCAAACTTCGTTTATTGATCATTTTTATCATGTTCTTTAAAGTAAGCGCTTTGCCAATAATAAAATTCCCCTCATTCCTGGCGACAATTTTTATATTCTCTGCATCTTTTATCTTCATTACTCCATATATATGATGCCGTTCCAGATACTTTTTATAGTTAAATGTTCCTATATTCCCCGACCAGTAGGGCTGAGAAAGTTTTCCAAACACCAGAACTTTATCACCGTATTTAAAATTAAGATTGCAAGAGCTTACTCTAACAAGAATTAATCCTCTAGGGGTTTGTAACCCCTTAATTTGCTCAGGAGATATAACAATATTTGTATAAAATCTTCGGCTTACAGGGGCTTTTATTATTATGCCTCTAATTTGAATGTCGGTAAGGTAGAGACGTTGCATTGCAACGTCTCTACCCCGGAGATTTGGTTTATGAAAGGAAGAGTAGATTTCAGTATACATCATGCTTATTGGGAGCATTAAGCAGTAAAGAAGAATTATTCCAAGAGCATTGGAAATTCTTTTCTTTCTAAGACAGATTATTCCTGCTGGTAGAAGGAAAAGGACACATATTGCTTTATAGAATAGAGGAATATGTAGATATGTCTCAAGCAATATGCCTGTAATAAATAGGAGAGTGATGTATATAATGGGACTAGTTTGGCTTTTCACAAAGAACTTTATAATAAATCAAAGTCTCTTTGACAAGAATAAAACCCCTTATCTCTTCCCATATTTAGCTCTTTTATCGGCAACCATGGGAATTGAATTCGATTCTTTTCCTGAAAGAACAATCTTGCAGATTTGTAATACCTTCTTAATATCTTCGGTTTTTTGTTTTCTCAAGGTATTCTCAAGATTGATAATTAGTCCCTCTTTTTCCTCAATCGGATATTTCCGTGAAATAAAAGAGAAAAATTTCTCTTCCTTAACATCAAGAGCTGTTGCAAGCTTTTCTATAGTATCCAGAGAAGCACCCTGTTTACCTCTTTCTATTATTCCGATATAAGTAGCATGCAATCCTGCTTTTTCTGCCAGTTCTTCCTGTGTCAGTCCTTTAGCTAATCTTATACTTTTTAATCTCTGTCCAAACAGTTTTCTTAAGTTCCCCATATCCCCCTCATTATAGTTACAACCCTTTCTATTTGAACAGACTAAAGACTAGTTTTTTGCTTGACAAATATAACTATAATCTGTATTTTAAAGCCTAAAGTGTGCAGGCGATCACGTTAAATACCGTTAATGAGTTGAAAATGTAACGGTCGTACGCAAAATATCAGTGAAGGAGGTAAACGAAGATGCAGAATTTATCTAAAGTTTTTTTAGGCTTGTTTATAGCTGTTCTTGTAATTTCTCTGGTCTCTGCTTTGTTTGCGGTAAACTTTATTATGACAGAGAGAAAAGAAAATGCGGCTTTAAGAGAAAATATAGGGAACATGATATTTGAAAAAGAAATAGAACAACAAAAAATAGAAGAAAGAGACAAAAAAATAAAAAGTTTAGAAAAGGAATTGGGAAGTAGTATCGAAAGATGGGAAAAAGAGGAAGAGAAATATATAAAACAATTGGATAGGAGTACTGAAGAGTTGGATAAATGTGCTAAAGAGTCAAATAACCTGGATAAATTATTGGATGCAGAGAAAGCAGAAAAGTATAATTTATTGAGAAATAGAGATAAGGAAATAACCGATTTGAAGATAGGTCTGGGGAAATCCGAGCAGGAAAAAGAAGGATATAAAACCAAATGTGAGCTGAGTGAAAAAAGTCAGGTTAATCTAGAAAAATGGTTAGAAGCAGAGAAGGCAGAAAAGAGAAGTCTTCAAGCTAAACTGGATAAGTTAATAGAAGCAAAAGCAGCTCTTGAAGCAAAAGTATCCAGCAGTGTGAGTCAAAATGAGCAGACAACAGGTTCAAAAAATCCAAGCAGGGAGATATGGGATACTCTTGAAATAGCTAAGAAATTCTATAAACAAAATGAATACGCAAAGGCAGTGGCGGAATATAACAAGGTGCTGATGATAGATTCAACAAACAAAGAGGCATTAAAATATTCAGCAAAGGCAAAGAAAAAACTGATAAAGCAAAAAACAAGAAACAGGAAAACAGAAAAAGTGCGGGAACTAAGAAAAAAGAGAGCAAAAACAGAATTTCTGTTAGGGAAAGTGCTCCTTTTTCCCTTTAATATCATAAAAGACCTGGTTACATATCTAAATGGATAGAAAAAGTAAGCTTATAAAAATATTAAGTCTGTGTCTGGTAATAGTGTGCGCATCTTTATGTGCAATAGCCGAAGAATACTCAGAACCGGTAAGACTTAAAAAGATTGATATAAAGAAATATAGAATTCAGACGTTGATATTTATCACAACCAGCCATCCTGTTCAATATACAGAAGAAGCAGAAGATACACCGCCAGCGATAGTCATTAAGTTTGATTATCCTATAGAGGGCAGAGTTAAAAAAATTCCCTTTCATCAATTCTATAAGAAAGATCCCATAAAAGATATAGGAGCAAGATATAAAGGAGGCCTGATATCTGCTATAGTGGTAAAACTATATAGAAAATGCAATTATGAAATAACCAAAACAGGGAGTTTTATAACTATAAAAATAGATAATAAAGCGCATTCTCTTCCTGAAAAGGAAATAGTGAGGGAGGAAGCCCCACACCAGAACAAGTTCGGTGCAGGGCAAGCAGAAAAAGAGGATAAGGGCGCGGAGATTATAAAACGTCTTGAGGATTTGGAGAGTAACAATAGAAAGCTTTTATCCATTATTGCAGAGCTTAATAAGAAGCTGGATGAGAAGCAGGTTGTAGAGGTTAAGGATACAAAGAAGGAAGAAGTAAAAAAAGCATCAAGTAAAATTCCAAAGACTGCTTTAGTTTATTCTGATGGTATAGCAGCGATAGTTAATGACCAGATAATAACTCTCAGCGAATTAAACAGGATGGC
>DAOVKY010000206.1 GCA_030631525.1 bacterium | reverse complement strand
GAATCCTTTATCTCTTCAGGCATTGAGATATATTTAATGTCAGGTTTAAGCTTCAATGCCTCAAAAACCAGTTCTGCAAGTTTGTTCCATGTTTCTGCTCTGCCTGTGCCAATGTTGAATATTCCATTAACACCTGGATTCTGCAAAAAAAACAGAGTCATTCTTACAGCATCCTTTACATATAAAAAATCCCTTTTCTGCTTACCATGGCCATATTCTGATCTATGCGACTTAAAGAGCCTAATTTCTCCTTCCTTTTTTATCTGTTCAAAGGCCTTAATAACCATGCTTCTCATTTCTCCTTTATGATACTCGTTCGGCCCAAAAACATTGAAAAATTTAAGGCCTGCAACTTGTTTCAATAATCCATTTCTCTCTGCCCAGAGATCAAAAAGATGCTTGGAATAAGCATACATATTCAGAGGACGAAATTTATGTAAATCTTTTTCTTTATCGGAATATCCATAAGAACCATCTCCATATGTCGCAGCACTGGAAGCATAGATAAAGCGCACATTACATCTGGCAGCATAAGCAGCAAGATGCTTTGTATACTCATAGTTATTCAGTAAAAGATAATCTGCATCCTGCTCAGTAGTATCTGAACATGCTCCCATATGAATCAATGTGCGAACATCGGTCTTAAAATCACCTTTAAGTACTTTCTCAAGAAAAATATCCTTATCAATATAATCTAGGAACCTAAGACTCCGAAGATTCTTCCATTTGTCTGTTTTTCCTAACTCATCAACAACAAGAATATTAAACTCTCCCTGCTGATTTAATTTCCATACAATGGCGCTTCCAATAAACCCTGCTCCACCAGTAACAATAATCATTTTCCTGTAGTTCTCCAATCTTTGACAAACTAAAAATTAGTTGATATCATTGCACAGAATTTTAGCAAGTAAATTATGAAGTGTCAATTTAATCCATAATGGAACAAAATCTAAAAATTTAATCTGGGAACGGGCGGGGGCAAGCCCCGCCCCTACAATGTGGAAATCGTGGAATGTAGGGGCAGGGCTTGCCCCTGCCCTAATAGAATTATGATAAATTCAAATTTTTATGGTGGCATTCATCCTGAGGATTCTAAAACCAGCACAAATACAAAGAAAATCCTGAATCTTCGCCCTCCTAAAAAAGCAATCATTCCCCTGCTGCAGCATACAGGCGCAGTATGTAAGCCTATAGTTAATATTGGAGACATTGTTAAGGTAGGGCAAAAGATTGGTGATGCACAGGCATTTATATCTGCGCCTGTCCACGCCACAATATCAGGTAAAATAGTAGATATTTCCCCTATGCTGCATCCTTTAGGGACTAAAGTTCTATCTATTATTATAGAATCTGATGAAGCCGATACATGGGCTATTGAAGAAACAAAAAGAGACTGGAAAACGCTCAAGCCTGAACAAATAAAACGTATTGTACAGGAAGCAGGTGTTGTTGGACTTGGCGGAGCAGCGTTTCCAACGCATGTGAAACTCAGCCCGGCGGAAAATAAAAAGATTGATACATATATCTTAAATGGCGCTGAATGCGAGCCATTTCTAACGGCTGATCACAGGCTAATGCTGGAATATGCAGAACAAGTTGTCACAGGACTCAAAATCTTAATGAAGGCAACTGGCGTAAAGAAAGGCATAATTGGTATTGAACGAAATAAACCCGATGCATTTAGAAAAATTGCGGATGAAATTAATAAAGAACCTGATCTTAATATTGACGTAATAGCGCTTCGTGTGAAATATCCTCAGGGAGCTGAAAAACAGCTTATAAAAGCTCTCCTGAAACGCGAAGTGCCAAGCGGCGGACTTCCAATGGATGTGGGAGCAATAATTAGTAATGTCGGCACCTCCTTTGCTGTATATGAATCTGTTGTAGAAAGAAAACCTCTGGTAGAGCGAATTGTAACTGTAACAGGAGGATGTATCAGGAATCCACAAAATCTTAGAGTAAGAATAGGTACCCCCTTTTCAAATTTAATAGAGGCATGCGAAGGAGTCAAAGAAGAAACAGGGAAAATAATAATGGGTGGACCAATGATGGGGATCGCTCAGTGGACAACAGATGTTCCAATAATTAAAGGCACATCCGGAATACTTGTACAAACAAAGGACGAGATTTGTGACGAGACTGAGGAATGTTGTATAAGATGCGGCAACTGTGCTAGTGTCTGCCCTATGAAAATATTGCCTAATGTAATAACTAACTCTATAAAAAACGACCAGTTTGAACATGCCAAAGAATATGGATTGTTAGATTGCATGGAATGTGGAGCTTGCACATATGTATGTCCTGCGCATATACCAATAGTCCAGTATATAAAATATGGGAAAACACGGTTAAAAGAGGCACAAAATGGCAAAGGTACATAGGCACAAAGAACAAGATAATAATAATCAACTGCTTAGCCTTTCGGTATCTCCGCATATCCATTCTAATTTATCCGTCAAAAAGATAATGCGGGATGTTGTAATAGCTCTTGTACCCGCACTTGGTATGGGAATTTATTTTTTCGGCATACAAGTGTTGTATCCAGTTGTAATAAGCATCTCCACAGCCCTAATAACTGAAGCAATCATATCCAAGATAAGAGGACGCAAAATTATAT
>DAOVKY010000130.1 GCA_030631525.1 bacterium | reverse complement strand
CAATAGCTAAGAGTAAATAAACTAATAATCGCCCTACATAAGATCCATATTGGAAGCCTAAGCAGGAAACAAGAGTGCCGAGAACTAAGTTAAACGGATCACGGTGGTCAATATCAAGATTTAAGAACCAATCATTCGGCAACCAATTAGGTTCAACAAACTGCCTAGCAAATGGTAAACCATCAACCTCATTAGAAATGTAGTGAAAGTAAAACACTTTAAGTGCGATAAGCAACCAGATAAGCAGGATTGCGCATATTGGCGCCGCCAATAGCATACGCTTATTTTGCGCTAGAGAGGCTACCAGAGACCATTTCAGACGAACCAGCCAGCCAATAACAACAGCTACGACACCAACTAATAGAGCATCCATACCAAACAGATGTAATTTGACAAACATCTGCGTGTCGGGTGGTCTTTCTCTCCAGAAGGAAATGGCAGATATGAATAGATTGTCAACCCATTTGCTATATAATATTGCAACTCCAAAGACGATGAAAGAAAGGCCTACAACAAGTACAGCCAAAACAGTTGCTTTTTTTTCAAATTTTTTACAGATAATCATAGACTATATACCCTCTTTTCCTCATTGTACAACTACTTGAAATATATCAAATTCTTACTGATCTAGTAAAGATAAATTTTGTTAATAACTGAAAAACCGAGTTTTTTCAATTGACAAGAAAACACATTATAATATATACTTTGTTTAGAATATGGTAATTTGTGAATATATGTGTGGAAAGGAGGTGAAATGGAATGAAATCTTTGTTTAGAGTTGGTTTAATCGCAGTATTGACTGGCATATGTTTCAGCTTAGTATATGCAGGCGGACTTCCAAAAAAGTCATCTCAGCCGCAGGAGAAAACGCAAGTAAAACAAATTTCTGAAGATGCGACAGGCGTATGGATAGGTGACGAAAGCGTATGGTCATTTAGAAACAGAATGCCGAGAACTAAAGTTTATGCAAGAGTTGAGCCTTCTGAGGATAGATATTATCTTATTGGAATTAGCAAAATAGATTTAAAGGCATCAAATCCATATAAACGGAAAGATAGAAGAAACGTTCAATATCTTGAATACGATGCACAGCTTGCATCTAAGTACCTCAATAATACTTTGACACTTAGAGGCGGTATGATAAATTCAGGCGCAGGGCTTGGAGTAGACTATATGCTGCCTGATGAAAAAACCAGTATTACAGTTGAAGGACACAGCGCTGTTTACAGCTCCCCATTTTTTCTCAGAACAAACCTGAGTTATAAGATATGGGAAGATAAGGATTACTACATAATTGCCGGCGCAGAAGATATGCTAGATAAGCTTTCACTCATAGCAGGCATAAAAATAGAGTATGGTCTAGCAAGGTAGTTTTTATGCCACAGCATAGAAAAGATTTTCTATGCTGTGGCATACGTGTGTAATCTAACTTTCTACATCCTGTTTTTTATATAATTACTAATAATCTGTTGTTTTTCTTCTGGTAATCCTGAAAATTCAATGTCTAGTTTGTATTCATCTCTCAGCGATGTTTGTCTACATGATAGGACATTCCCTAGTATTTCATTAATTACCTCATCATTTGGAAACTGAATTTGCATTTCTATGGTTGTGCCTGTTTTCGACACGTACTTATCTGTTCTGATACAAATGTGAGACTCACTTATATCCTTAGCATATGCCTGCTTCTCAAGCATAGGCTGTCCTGGAGCGTATACAATATATTTAACAAGCACCTCTTTGCCTTTTATAGCTCTTAGTTGTCTGTCTTTGTTCTTATCTGTTCCTCTTTCCAAAAAGGCATCAAGTTTGCCAGTTTCTTGCTTAAAGTTTATTATTTGCTTGCCTATGTTTATTTCATCGTTGTTTTTTAATATATGTTTGAGTATTTTTTTGCCCTTAATCTTAGTACTATTATAGGAATGAAGATCGTATAACACATAGCCTTCATGTTGCGGCCGTATTTTTGCGTGGAGCCTGGATACTAATTCATCTTCCAGTATCAATTCATTATCTTCGGATCTTCCTATCCAGAACTCTATGTTTGGACGCAATTTGTATGTTTCTAATTCCCCTCCCTCCTTTCTCCATATAAGCCCAGCAGGAGAAAGAGATAAAGCAACTTCTTCTTCAATTAAGCCTCTGGGTATTTTTTCATACTCATCTTCTTCCTCTTTAGCGTGCTGCTGCTTCTCGAACTTTATTATTATATCAATCAATTTGTCTATTTTTGAAAGGCCAATATAAACCAGAATAATAAGAGTTGATATAGTAAAAATAGAAAAACCAAATTTAACAGGATGGTCTTTTATAAACAGTTCAAACTTGCTAATTGCAAAAACACTTGTCGAAGAAAATAAAAGTGCAGCAACTTGACAAATAACTAAAGATGAAGATTTGTTTCGCATATTACTATTAAATATAGAATTTTCTTATTGCATTACAGATATACTCTGTTTCTTCATATTCCAGCCCTGAAGCAGAAGGAAGATAAAATCCATTCTGGCTTAGCCATTCTGTAACCGGATAGCTTTCTTCATCCTTAATTCCTAATTTTTTCAGAACTTTCTGTTTATGCATAGGATTGAAGAAGCGTCTTGTCCCAACCCCTTTCTCCTTTAAATTCGTCATTAATTCATCTCTTGTCCTACCAAATTCTTCAGGATCAATAACTATTCCATACATCCAGTAGACATTTTTTGCGTATTCTTTTTCTACAGGTAGCTGAATACCTGGTATGTCTCTTAATAATTTATTATATACCCTGGCGTTATTTCGGCGTCTTTCAACAAATTTATCAATATTTTCCAGTTGAGCAAGGCCTAACGCTGCTTGAACATTTGTCATTCTATAATTATATCCAAGATCGTCGTGCATATAATCCCTTTTCCCATGTAAAGAAAAGCAAAGATTTTTGTAATAGCGACATTTATCTGCAAATTCGGGGTCTGAAGTTACAACCATACCACCCTCGCCAGTTGTAATGATTTTATTTGCATAGAAACTAAAACAATTTATATGTCCAATACTGCCGCATTTTTTTCCCACATATTCTGCGCCATGTGCTTCAGCTGCATCTTCAATAATATAAAGATTATACTTCCCGGCTAATTTCATTATTGGTTCCATATCAACAGGGTGCCCATATATATGAACAGGCAAAATAACCTTTGTTTTTGAGGTTATCTTTTTCTCTATCTTTTTAACATCTATATTCCATGTATCAGGTTCCACATCAACAAATACAGGTTTAGCTCCGCAATAAAGAACAGCAAAAAGCACAGCTATCATTGTAAAATCAGGAATAATAATTTCATCCCCTCCTTTTACTCCTAACGACTTTAATGCTAGATGCAGTGCTGTTGTTCCACTTGTTGTTGTGATCCCATATTCTACCCCGCAATAACTGCTGAACTGATCTTCAAATTTTTCGATATAGCCGCCAGCAGAGGAAATCCACTGCGACCTGATAGCATCCAGCGCATATCTTTCCTCATTACCCAGATATAACGGTTCGCAAACAGGAATGAAATTTTTTTTATTCATTAGTCTTTCCAAATCTTTCTTTATCAACTTTAGCCGAAATATAGGGACCCTGTTTAATTTCTATCAACTCAGATTCTTCAAGAAAAACGAAGCCATGACCGCCACTAGCTAAAAGAATAACATCCCCT
>DAOVKY010000137.1 GCA_030631525.1 bacterium | reverse complement strand
TTAGATCATTCTCGTAAGCCCCTTGTTTATCCCGAATACAGCAGACCATTATATCGTATTTGTCCCTTAATAAAGAAAGCACTCTAACCAGCCTTTTCTCTATTCCACCGACCGGCAGCCATGTTATTATTCTTAGAAGTTTAGGTTTATATTGCATTAAACAACTTCTCCAATCTATCGCTTCCTGAAATAATCTCTACTTCAATTCTGAGAACCCGTAGAGACGCAAAATCTTGCGTCTCTACCCGTTGCAGCCTTACTGCGTCTTTTTGCGTAGTAATGATAAATTTTGCATTAAGCGCTTTTTGCCTTGCCTGTATATTATCTATATCATCTTCTGAGTACCAATGATGATCAGGATATCTAAGCTTTTCTACTATTTCGGCTCCAATATATTCTAATGTATTCTCAAAAGATACTGGATCTCCAAGACTTGAAAGCGCTATTATCTTTTTCCCTTTTATACATTCAATATCCAGCTGTTCATCTCCAGCAATATGTTCTAAACATACAGGTCTATGGATAGTGGTTATAACCTGCGCTGAACTATTAATAGCAAGAAGCCTTTTCTTAATTATCTCTATATTCTTAATCATGTCAGTCTTTGTTATTATAAAGCAATCTGCTCTTTTTAAACACTTATATGGCTCACGTAAATTCCCTCTTGGAAAAACATATCCATTACCAAAAGGGCTGGAAGCATTTATAACTACTATATTTATATCTCTATGTAATCGCCAATGCTGAAATCCGTCATCTAAAACTACTGTATCTATATTAAACTTTTCTTCTGCGATTTTTCCAGTTTCATATCTATTCTTACCGGCAAAAACGACCGTATCTTTCAGGTTCTTTGCTAAAAGATATGGCTCATCGCCTGCTTCTTCTACATTACACAAAATCTCTTTGCCATCAGAAACAAGTTTTATATCGCTTTCCCTGTCTCTTCCATATCCCCTGCTCAATACTGCAACTTTCCCCCCTTTTTTATTTTTAGTAAGCATATTCACCAGGAGTTCTACAACAGGAGTTTTACCAACTCCACCCAATGTTATGCCTCCAATGCTTATAACCCTTGAAGAAAGTTTTCTTTTCTTTAGAAGATTCTTGGAATACATAAAAAGCAGTATATTCTGACCGATAGTTACTAAAAACGAAATAAATAAAAGGCATAGCTTTAATAATTTATACCTTTTATTATCAGACACTATATTTCTATAAAAAAAATCGTGGCAGAATTTATTCACTTGCGCGATGGTAGGAATATTATTGTTCGCAAAATTTCTTATTGCATCCAGGCAGGTAAAGGAGTCCCTGTAACATCTGAGTACAAAACTTCAGGTGCTATATCTATTTCGTTGCCCCATACGACTGTTCCCAATTCCTTACTGACAACAAAGTTTTTAAAGAAATTCACATCTTGAAATTTTTTAAATACACCACCTTTCTTAATGTATCTCGACAGATCGATAATTCCTTTTTTCCCATTATCAAAAAGAATTTCCAATCGGTAACTATCGCAATATTTAGCATCTATGACATCGTGAATCATATCAATACTCCTTTATTTGAGCGGCTCAATTTTATGCGTACATAAGACGGTGGCACATTGGTTCTGGAACAGGGTCACTGTGCTCACGTGCTGTATCAATCCAAAGTTGCACAGCTTCGTTGATATTTTTTAGTGCGTTCTCCTGAGTATTTCCGTGAGCCATGCAACCCGGAAGTTCGGGTACTTCCGCAACAAACGCATCATCTTCGCTACTCCAGTACATTACAACCTCATACTTATACATCAGAGAAACCTCCTAATCCATATTTCTGGATAACATTTCGCACTTGTTTAACTTGATATGGTTTCGCATTATTGCCTTCCTTTTGAAGATTAATCTTCTCCTCAACACCTTCTTTTCTAAACCATAAAAACTGAATACAAATTTTAACTTTTTATCCGCGATATATACTCTACACAAGTATTCTAAGGAAAATACGTGTTATGCAGTAATTTTTTCTTTCTCAAATTGCTGGTATGAAATATCAGGAAGATGTGCTACCTTCCTTGCATGCTCAATAGTCATACTGACAATATTCGCTTGAGAGTCTAAATCAATGTAGATATTGTCAGAAATTTCTCGTGTTTCTTCTAGTTGATTATCTAAAAACTCTACCAGAGCTGTATCCGTATCAGAAAAATATTTTATATTCATGATACCTCCTCCCTAAATTTTCTATCGAAAAATGCGTTATGAACAGTCTCCCCGTCTTCAAGTAAGATGACACGAAGATATTTACCTGCATCTTCAATTTTTGCCCATTTCTTAATTCTTCCATCTGATTGGATTTCACTGCGAACAGGATTATTTATAACCTGTTCAATCCATTCATCTTTAATATAGTTCCTATCCGACCTTTTTCTAGTATGGATAAAATATTGTGTGTATTTCATTTACTTTAATGTTACCATAACCCAAATTGCTTTAAACATCAATAAAAAAGGGCACAAAATATTGTATCCCTACAAATATTGCCAAATAATTCAAGAAGACTGCGATTCTAGCGCTACAATTCTTACAACATTTTTTAACACACTGCTCAATTCCCCATTAATCGTACATGCGGCTGCATTGTGGTGTCCGCCGCCTTTGAATTTTGATGCGATTTTGCGGACATTGACTTTTCCTTTTGAGCGAAAGCTTATCTTTATATTTCCCTTAGAATGTTGTTTGAAGAGAATCCCTACCTCAACTCCTTTTATATTGCGCGCATACTCAACTATTTCCTCGCTGTCCTCTTCTGTTGCACATGCCTTTGTGTACATATCAGATGTAATAAACATATAACCTATCTTTCCTTTAGCGTCAAAGCTCAATGTCTCCAACGCAAGCTGCAATAATTTAATCTTACTTATAGGAATGTTCTGATATATCTGATTACATATCCATGTATGGTCAATGCCTGTTTCCAAAAGTTCAGAAACTACCAAATGGGTCTCAGCGCTGGTATTAGAATACTGAAATGACCCGGTATCAGTTAGAATAGCTGTATATAAGCAAATCGCCTCGGGTTTTCTTATTTCAAGTTTCATATGTTTATAAAGATTGAAAATTTGTTCCCCGACTGAACTCATACCGGTATCTACCCAGTTTATAATGCCGAAACGATCATTACCCAAATGGTGGTCTATGTTTATTACTGTTTTTATATTATTTATATGGTCTCTCATATTTCCCATCCTGCCTTTGCTTCCAATATCCAGCACGAATGCTGCTTCACTATTTGGCAGGGTTACATTATGTTTAATTAACCCGCTATTTGGAAGGAACTTATATCTTGTGGGCAAGGGAAATGAATTAATTAACGCAACCTCTTTTCCCATTCTTTTTAAAAGAATATATAAAGCTATTTGGGAACCGATCGCATCTCCGTCAGGATAGATATGAGTGGTAATGAGAAATTTTTTGTGCCTGTCTATTTCTCTGATAATTCTGTCTATAATCTTCTTATTTTTGCTTAGAAATTTCATCTATCTTCTTTAGAACACGCATC
>DAOVKY010000013.1 GCA_030631525.1 bacterium | reverse complement strand
CCTTTTTTTTTTTTGATTCAAGAAGGCAACATAGGGCTAATGAAAGCTGTAGATAAATTCGAGCATAAGCGTGGTTATAAGTTTTCTACTTATGCAACATGGTGGATTCGCCAGGCAATAACAAGAGCAATAGCTGATCAGGCCAGAACAATCCGCATTCCTGTGCATATGATAGAAACAATTAACAAGTTTGCGAGAGCATCACGTGAACTGATACAGGAGTTTGGAGAAGAGCCAAGCCCTGAGAAGCTTGCGGAAAGAATGCAGCTGCCTATAGATAAAGTCCGCGGCATAGTTAAGATAGCCCAGCATCCGATATCTCTTGAAGCGCCGGTAGGAGATGAGGGAGATACTCATTTCGGGGATTTCATAGAGGATAAGAGTATTGTTTCTCCATCAGACGCTACTTCATCTGTAATGTTAAAGGAACAGTTAGAAGAGGTTCTAAAGACTCTTACTGAGAGGGAGGCAAAGATATTAAGACTCAGGTTTGGTCTTAATAATGGGTATCCTCATACCTTGGAAGAAGTAGGCAATGTATTCCATGTAACAAGAGAAAGGATCCGTCAAATAGAAGCAAAAGCTTTGAAAAAGCTATGCCACCCAATTAGGAGTAGAAAGCTTAAGGGGTTCCTTGAAGTAACGCGCTAGCTATAATTTTCTATATATTAATACACCCACTATAATTCCCAGTAATCCGCATAGATTAATCTTTAGGCCAAATCCCAAAGTTATACTCAAGACTACTAGATCTAAAGGTGCTGGGCCAAGCTGAAACTTTGGACCCGCGGCAAAAACGTTATGCCAGAAACCTGTGGGAATAAGTACTCCAAAGATTTCTCCTGCTACAGTGCCTACAAGTGCGCTTATCAATATTACCCCTAAAAAAGATCCTATTCTGCCTTTTAATAATGCCATTATACAGCCCTCCAAAATTTTAGTTATTATATCATTATATTTCCCAAGTATACATACCTTAACTTTCTCTTTGCAATTTTATATGCCTGCTTCAGAGTTTCAACTGGAGTAATAGAACTGGTTTCCATCTTATAATGTGGGAAATATCTTGAAAAATGCAGAGGTATATCTGTTCCTATGTTTCTCGCTATCCAGTTGACGAGATTTTCAAAGTGCATGGTTGTGTCATTAAGTCCGGGGATAATAAGATTCGTTATCTCTATATGGCAGCTTGTACTGGATATTTTTATTGTTTTCAACACAGTCCCAAGGTCTCCTTTGCAGATTTCTTTATAGAATTTTTCATCAAAAGCTTTTAAATCAATGTTCATGGCATCTATGAATGGCAGTAATTCTTTGAGCGGTTTTTCATTAATATAGCCGTTTGTTACAAGCACGTTCTTCAAGCCTTTCTCCTTAGCAAGCTTAGCTGTATCCATTACATATTCATACCATATCATTGGTTCTGAGTATGTGTATGCAATGCCAATAGAATCTCTCTCCAGAGCCTTTTCTACAGCTTCAGATGGTGACATCTCGTGAGTAGGAACATTACGCTCTTGAGAGATTTGCCAGTTTTGACAAAAAGGGCAAGCAAAATTACAACCAATAGTTCCTAATGAGAGGATTGAACTTCCAGGGAAAAAGTGATACAGAGGCTTTTTTTCTATAGGATCCATTCCCTGGGAACTAACGCGGGAATATATGTTTGAGAATAGCTTATTCCCTATATTTTCCCTTGCGCCACAGAATCCGCTTTTACCCTCCTTAATCTTACATAGCTTGGGGCAGAGCAAACATTGAACAGAATCATTATTAAGCTTTTTGTAATATAGAGCTTCTTTCACGGGTAATTTATTTTCTCTCTACACCTAAATGGGATGCGTCCATCGTCTTCCTGCGATCTTTAACTGGCTTTTATTTGTCCCGTTAAATATTTGTGAATTATGCTTGAAACTAATGTTTGATAAGGCAGACCTTCTTGAACAGCCCGCAGCTTTATATTGTTGTAGTCCCAATCGGACATGCGGATATTGATCTTTTTGATCTTATTCAAAGCATTATGGGCATGGGTTTGATATTTTTTTATTTCTTTTGTTATATCGGGAACGGCAACCCATTCACCATTTTCAATTTCCTTTTCCAACATCGCTTCTTCTTTAGTGAGCAGTAGCTTTTTCATTTTTTGCCTCCAATATGTTTTTTAGTTGATGAACGACTGGGATATATTGTTTTTAAAAAACATGTTCCATCATGTTCTTCCACAGAGGGCACATTAAATGCATACCCTTCGCGTTCAACCACAAATATTTTTTGATTTGGTTTTTTCGGGTGCTTTAGAATCGCCCGCAAATATCCTTCGTCTATAAGATAAATTATTTCCTCAAATGTAATGTTGCGGTTTTCCGCCAGCCATTTGTTTTTTTCAGGGCTCCAATTGAATTTCACAAGTTAAATATATGACAATGTCTATCTTTTGTCAATATTATTATTTTTGGAGTTTCCTCAAAATCTATTTATTTGTTTGCTTGGAAATGAACAGGCACGTTATGAGCACGCTTTGAAGTATTATTTTCGTCATTGCGAACGAAGGCTTTGCTGATCCATTGCCTTGAACCGACGATTTAAATCGTCGGTTTACCTTCCTTCTGCTTTGTTGTGTCATCCCACGACTTGATAGAGGAATGACATTTGATTTCAGGTGCGTTTATGCGCAGCAAAAACGTCACCTGAAGCGATTTGTCAGGCAGATTTTATTATAAAATTAATAAAATCGTCGCCAAGGGCACTGCTTCTTTTTTGAAGCATTCCACTGGCAGACATAGTAACCCCTAAAAAACTACCATCAGTAATGAGCCCACCTGCATACAAATCCCGAATCAATATAGAATAAAATTCTTTCTTGCCTCGAAATTGTGGTATGCAATGTTCTATAACAGCAGATACCCCACCCATTGACCACTCAGGACACTTTATGCCATGCAACTTTATATAATTACCAGGATTGCTCAACAACTCCAATAATTCTATATGAGATACAGTAAAACTATCTATCAAATTTAAATATATACTCTGAATATCTTCATTAATAAATGAACCCTTTGCTGTATTATAAATAACATTTTTGAGATAATTTAGCTTTTCTTCCTGATGAGTTCTTATCGCAGTTCTTGAAGCTTGCAATACTGTGCTAATAAATATTTCATTTTTAGATAGAGACTCAGGAGTTACTCCTTCAAGTTGACTTTGAATTTCGTTTATAACATCAGTTAATTTATTAAACCATTTCTTTTTCCTGTTTTCTATTGGTTCAGTAAATACAGTATCGAATATTGCTGCTAATGGTGCACCATATCCTGGCACACTACTCAAACTAGTGTGAATTGTCTTATGCACTAAATCACCAATGTTTTTCTTTTCTGGATATTCTTCCATATTTTATGCCTAACATTAATTATCGAACACTTAGTGTCACTTTAGCCTAATTATCCAAGAATCCAGATATAATTTCAAGATTTCTTTTGCTTGCGCCTTTTTTTTCTTGTACAATTTCCTTTGCAATCTTTCCAATTTGTTCTGCATATTCAGGATTTAAGATCAGCTTCAATAAACAAGCCACAAGTCCAGCTCCGTCAGGTATCTGAATAGCTCCCTTGCTCTCAAGAAGCAGGTTTGCGCTCTCGGTAAAGTTATACATATATGGGCCAAAAACAACTGGTTTGCCCAGGCTTGCCGGTTCAATGACATTATGTCCTCCTGTAGGCACCAAACTTCCTCCGATAAATACAACGTCAGCTATGGTATATAGTTTTGACAACTCTCCAATTGTATCAAGAATTATGACCTGTTGTTTCTCTCTCTTGGACTTGTCTAATGTTGACCTTAAAATATAATCTGTGTTTCTACCTTTTAACAGTTTTGTTACTTCCCCAAAGCGTTCAGGATGTCTTGGAGCAAGTATTAACAGGACGTTACTGGCTTTTTGGCAGATGTATTCAAATGCGTCTAAAACTTTTTCTTCTTCACCTTTGTGCGTACTGCCTGCAATAATAACCTTATCATTTTCTTTAATTCCAAAGAGTTTTGTAAACTTGTTTTTTACATCTGCGTTTTCTCCCTTGCTGACAAGCGCGTCAAATTTTGTATTTCCAGTTACTCTGACTTTTCTTTTTTCTGCGCCTAATTCCAGAATTCTTGTTTTATCTTGTTCTGTCTGCATGCAAAATGCTGCGAAGTTTTTAAGGATATGTTTAAAGAAAAACTTTGTTTTTTTATAATGCTTAAAAGAGTCTGGAGATATACGACCATTTATAAGAATGCAGGGAATTTTCATATCTTGAGCATACTTGAGAAAATTTGGCCATATTTCCGTCTCAAATGTTATAAATACATTTGGGCTTATATGTTTTATAGCTTTTTTAACTGCGAACGAATAGTCAAACGGGAAGAAGAATAATCCATCAATATTTTTCTCTTTCTTTGCAAATTGATTGCCTGTAACAGTAACTGTTGAAAGAAGAATTTTATAATCAGGAAATGTTTTCCTGAATTCCTCAATGAATGGCATTGCAGCAGCTACTTCTCCTACAGAAACAGCATGTATCCAGACTGATTTGCCATCTGCTATCAATTGAGGCAATTTCCCGAATCGCTGTGATAAGCTTATTCTATGCTTTTTATAAAGAACAAGTTTGCATAAGAAATAGGGCGATGCAATGATAGATATAGAATACAAGAGAGTGTTATAAATGAAGTATATCATACCTTCTTAAACAATATAGCTATCCCGGCAAGCACAAGTACAACAGCAAATATTTTTCTTAGTTTTTCTCGTGAGATCTTTACGCTTAATCTTGCGCCAAAAGGAGCGGCAACAACTGAGCCAACAGCTATAAAAATTGCAAGTTTCAAATTCGTATCTCCTCTTGATATATATCCAAATGCGCCTGAAAGAGAATTAAAGAATACAATAAAAAGGGAAGTTCCAACACATATATTCATGGGAATATGTAAGAATATGTGCATTGCAGGAACCATGATCAACGCTCCTCCTATTCCAAGCAGGCCAGAAGCGGTTCCAGCAATTATCCCGAGAATTAACGCTAATGATTTATTGAATCTTATGTTGGAAATATCGGTAGCGAAAGTTTCTTTCCATCCATTATTTGTCCCTATCCACATTTTAAAGCCGAATATAATCACGACAATTGTAAATATAAATTTAATTATATTATCAGAAATAATCTTATTAAGATAAGACCCAAGCTGGGCACCAATAACTCCGGTTGAAGCCATGACAATAGCTAGCTTTAAATGAACCTGTTTTTCTTTCCAATGTACAATTATTCCGGAGAGGGCAGTGAGCACAATTATACATAAACTTGTTCCAATTGCCTCTTTAATAGGCAATCGGAAGACAAACAGCAAAACAGGAACAAGAATTGAACCTCCTCCCATGCCTAAAAGACCTGATTCAATTCCTACGAATATACCTGCTAAAGGGGCTAATAAATAGTACATTTAAGAAATTATACTTTAATATTATTACTCCGTCAAACCTCCGAGTTATGCAGAATTAGAAGTTGAATTATAAAAAAAGTTAGCATATTTTGTTGATTAGTTGTAAAATCGCTCCAAAAGAAGGGAATAGAGGTTATTACTGTATGAAAAAAGCTGTGCAATTTGGTGCTGGAAATATTGGGAGAGGATTTATAGGACAACTTTTGTTTCAGTCTGGTTATGAAACAACGTTTATAGATGTAAATGACGAGGTTGTATCAGCAATAAATCAGAAGGGCTTTTATACAATCAACATAGTTGGAAAAAGACCATCATCCATAAATGTTCAGAATATCAGAGCAATAAATGCAAGAGACACCAAAGCAGTAGCCTTAGAACTCGTCTCTGCAGACATTGCTGTGACAGCTGTTGGTAATAGCGTTCTTGAAAAAATAGCGCCGCTTATAGCAGATGGATTGGCAGAAAGAAAAAAGAAGAATGTAGAGAAGCCTCTTAATATCATAATATGCGAAAATCTCTTAGGCGCCAGTAATGTGTTTAGGAAACTTGTTCTGGAATCTTTTGATAAGACTCTGTGGGATTATGCGAAAAGGAATCTGGGACTTGTGGAGTCAGTAGTTAGCAGAATGGTCCCAGTAGTTCCTCAGGATATTTCAGAAAAAGATCCTCTTTATATTGCTGTTGAAGAGTATTGCACGCTTCCTGTCGACCGAAAAGGGTTTATTAGAGAAATACCTGATATAAAGGGTATGGTCTCTTATGAGGATATAGCTGCTTATGAGGAGAGAAAGATTTATACGCATAACGCTGGGCATTCTATATGCGCCTATTTGGGTTATCAAAAGGGATATAAATTTATATGGGAAGCATTAGAAGATAAAGAAATTTACTCTGTTGTGACAGAAGCTTTAAGAGAAACAGGAGAGGCGCTTATTAAGAAACATGGTTTTAATTCGCAAAAGCACTATGAACATGTTGATGATCTGCTGTACAGGTTCGCTAATAAAGCGCTTGGAGACACAATATGCAGAGTAGGAAGAGACCCAATACGCAAGCTGGGGCAGAATGACCGTTTAATAGGCTCTGCAAAATTAGCTCTGGAATACAATATAGAACCTATAAGTATATGTAAAGGGATTGCTGCAGCACTGAAATATGATTATTCTCAAGATTCGTCAGCTTGCCAGCTTTCAAACTCAATCAAACAAAAAGGAATAGATTGGATTCTTAAGAATATTTGTAAAATTGATTCGCAAGGCAAAATAGCAAAACTTGTTAAAGGAGGGTTGATATGAAAGTAGCTCTGCTGGAAGATATTGAGAAACTCAAGATTACAGAAATCGCTACTCCGAAACCGCAGGCGGGAGAAGTGCTGATAAAAGTAGAAGTATGTGCTATCTGTGGAACTGACATAAAGGTTTTTCATCACGGTCATAGGCTTATTACTTTCCCTCGTGTTACAGGGCATGAAGTAACAGGAGAGATAACTGCAGTTGGAGAGAATATTTCTAGATATAAACCCGGTAACAGGGTTGCAGTTGCGCCGGCTGTTCCATGTGGAGACTGCTATTACTGCCATCGCGGCAAGCAGGCTATGTGCGAAAATCTGCAGGCGATCGGATATTTTTGGAATGGTGGATTTGCAGAGTATATGATTGTTCCAAAAGTTGCTGTAGATAATGGATGTGTAAACATTTTGCCTGATAATGTTTCGTTTGAAGAGGGGGCACTTGCAGAGCCTCTAGCCTGTGTTATAAATGCACAGGAACTTTCAAATGTAGGCATAGGAGATACTGTTGTAATAATAGGGACAGGTCCAATGGGTTGTCTGCATGCAGAACTTGCTCGAGCAATAGGAGCAACAAAAACTGTAATGATAGAAGTGTCAGAGGAAAGATTGGAACTTGCAAAGAAGACTGTAGAGACTGATTTATTCATAAACTCAAGAGAGCAAGACAGTATCAAGTTAATTAAAGAGTTAACACATGGAAGAGGCGCAGATAAAGTTATTGTTGCGTGCGGAGTTGGGAAGGCGCAGCAGGATGCAATTGAAATGGTTGCAAATCTCGGAAATGTAAACTTTTTTGGCGGGTTGCCAAAAGATAAACCCTATATTCAGTTGGATAGTAATATTCTCCACTATAAAGAGTGTTCTATAACCGGAACGCATGGATCCAGTCCTTGTCATAATCAGATAGCTATAGACTTAATATCAAGCGGGAAGATAAAGGTAAAAAAATACATAACAAAACATTATAAGTTAGACAACCTGGAGGAAGCAATAGCGCGAGCAGAAACAGGAAAAGAAATGAAGATAATTATAAAACCATAATATGGGAACGGGCGGGGGCAAGCCCCGCCCCTACAATGTGGAAATCGGGAAATGTAGGGGCAGGTGTCTTGCACCTGCCCTAAAAGAAAGGAGAGAGCATGAAGGAATCCAAGAAAGAGTTAGTTGGTTATCTTCGCAAAATGATGGAGATACGCCTATTTGAGGAAAAGGTTATGGAGTTGCTTGCGAGAAATATAATAAAAGGGGCATCTCATTTATATGCAGGAGAGGAAGCTGTTGCAGTAGGAGCGTGCAGTGCAATAAAGCCGGATGATTACATCACAAGCACACATCGCGGTCATGGACATTGTCTTGCCAAGGGTGGAAAGCTGCCTGAAATGATGGCTGAACTCTGCGGTAAAGCAACAGGATACTGCAAAGGAAGAGGAGGCTCAATGCACATTGCAGACGTTACAAAAGGGAATCTTGGTGCAACAGGTATAGTTGCCAGCAATATTCCTGTTGCGGTTGGAGCGGCTCTATCTGTAAAGATGAGAAAAACGAAACAGGTTGTCCTGTGCTTTTTCGGAGACGGCGCGTCAAATAACGGTGTTTTTCACGAGTCGCTGAATATGGCATCTGTATGGAACCTGCCTGTTATATTTGTATGTGAGAACAACCTGTACGGAATGAGTGTTGCTGCAAAAAGGTGTTCAGCTGTTAAGGACATGGCAGATAAAGCCAAGGCATATGATATGCCAAATATGATTTGTGATGGCATGGGTATACTTGATGTCAAAGAAACGATAGAAAAAGCTGTTAAAAGAGCTCGCAGAGGAGATGGGCCTACGCTTGTAGAGTGCAAAACATATCGATATTTTGGCCATTCAAGAAGTGATCCCAGGGCATACAGGACAAAAGAAGAGGAAAAGGAATGGAGGAATAAGTGTCCTATTAAGCAGTTCAGCAAAAAATTAACAGATAATAAAATTCTTTATGCGCAGGAGATTGCTCAAATTGAGAGACAGGCTGAGGAGGACGTAGAAAGCGCAGAGAAATTTGCTGTTGAAAGCCCGTATCCTGATGTTAAGGGACTAAGAGATGATATTTATGCGCCTTCTCCAGCAAACTTATTAAATGGAGGTGCTATAAGATGAGAGAAATACTATATAAGAATGCACTTGTTGAAGCTATGCGGGAAGAAATGGAAAGAGACGAAAAAGTCTTTATTATGGGAGAGGATGTAGCGATATACGGAGGAGCATATGGAGCAACAAAAGGATTGTATGAGCAGTTTGGAGAGGAGAGAGTAAGGGATACAGCAATCTCCGAGTCAGCTATAGTCGGCGCTGCAATCGGCGCTGCAATAACAGGCATGAGACCGGTTGCAGAGATCATGTATATTGATTTTATTACTCAGGCAATGGACCAGCTTGTAAATCAGGCAGCAAAAATGAGGTATATGTTTGGCGGGAGGACTACTGTTCCAATGGTACTCAGAACTGAGGGCGGGGCTGGTAGATGTATTGCAGCTCATCATTCTCAAAGTCTTGAAGCGTGGATAATGCACGTACCTGGATTATATCTTGTAATGCCTTCAACTCCATATGATGCAAAAGGGCTGCTAAAGGCATCTATTCGCGATGATAATCCGGTAGTATTTATTGAACACAAGATGCTTTACGGTATGAAAGGAGAAGTACCTGAGGGGGATTATATAATTCCTTTGGGAGTTGCGGATATCAAGAGAAAAGGGACTGATGTTACTGTTGTTGCATATTCCAGACAGCTCCATGTAGCTATGGAAGCGGCAACAGAGCTTGAAAAAGATAATATTTCAGCAGAAGTCATTGATCCAAGAACGCTCAAGCCTTTAGATATTGATACTATCTTGACATCTGTCAAAAAGACATCTAAACTAGTTATAGTTTCAGAAGGCTACAAAACTTGTAATGTGGCTAGTGAAATTGCAATGCTGGTTACAGAGCATGGGTTTGACTTGTTGGACGCTCCTATAAAAAGAGTATGCGGTGTAGATGTCCCAATTCCAATGAGCCCTGTATTAGAAGATGCAGCTATTCCAAATAAACAAAGAGTGATAAATGCAATTAAGGAGGTATGTCAATGATTAAAGAAATTATAATGCCGAAGCTTGGCCAAACTGTGGAAGAATCAACAATTGGCAAATGGCTGAAAAAAGAGGGAGATGAAGT
>DAOVKY010000161.1 GCA_030631525.1 bacterium | reverse complement strand
ATGGCGCTGAAAAAACAGGCATAATACTTAAAATCGCCTGCCCTAAAGGATATGAACCTTCCAGAGACATGACAACTAAATCCTTGTTTATTACTGACAAACCTGAAGAGGCAGTCAATGATTCTGACATTATTTATACGGATGCATGGGCAAGTATGGGGCAGGAATCAGAAAAAGAAATGCGAAACAAGGTGTTTCAGACATTTCAGATAAATAAAAAGCTCCTCTCGAACGCAAGTCCTGATGTGTTAATTATGCACTGTCTGCCTGCGCATAGAGGGGAAGAAATAACAGATGAAGTAATAGACAGCCCTAATGCGATTGTATTTGATGAAGCAGAAAACAGACTACATGTTCAGAAGGCTATCTTAAATCTCCTTTTGAGAGATGAATTATAAATCTGTATTAAAATACTCAATATTCTTGATACTTACAGGCATAATATTTTTGCTTGCGAAAACATCAGTAGGTCCTATAAAGTGCATACCAATAGTTTATAAATCTGCTCAAAAATACAATATGGACCCGGCTCTCATAATGGCAGTTATAGAAATAGAGAGCAAGTTTGATGCCAAAGCAGTGTCCAAAGCTGGTGCAATAGGTTTAATGCAGATTATGCCAAAAACAGGAAAATCTCTATCACGTGAACTGAACATAAAAAAATACAATAAGAATTCTTTATATAACCCTGAAGTTAATATCAAAATCGGCACATACTATTTGAAGAAATTATTGCAGGAATTTAATAATAATATTGACTTAACTCTTGCAGCTTATAATGCAGGGATAGGGAATATTAAAAAATGGCAAAAACAGAAAAAAGAAATTCCATTTGAGGAGACCAGAACCTTTGTTAAAAAGGTAAAATCTGCGCGCATAAAATATAAGGTGTTCAGTAGATTTTGTGGCTGCCTTTTTTCTGCTTGCCAATACAGAAAACTTTGTGTTAATATCGGAAACTGAATTTATAAAAACGCACATCTTTTGATCTCAACCAATGGTGCGTCTTTTCTGGGACGTTTTGGTGGGAAGCGATAAAGGTGGAGGATAAAACCAAAAAAAGGAGAAGGGCATGTCAACTATTCCAATCAAAGACCTATTAGAGGCAGGGGTTCATTTTGGACACCAGACACATAGATGGAATCCAAAAATGGAAGAATTTATTTTTGGGCAGAAAAGAGGTCTGCATATTATAAATCTTGAAAGAACTGTTCAAAAGATAGAGAAAGCATATGAATTCTTAGTGAATTTAGCTGCGCAGGGAAAATCTGTTTTATTTGTCGGTACAAAGAGGCAGGCTCAAATAGCTATTGCTGAGCAAGCAACAAGGTGTGGAATGTATTATGTAAATCAACGATGGTTGGGGGGTACACTTACAAATTTTCAGACGATTCAAAAGAGTATAAGTCGATTGCTTGAAATTGAACAAATGGAGGAAAAAGGGGAATTTGAGTCGCGAATTAAGAAAGAAGTTATCAGATTAAATAAAGAAAAAGATAAGCTTAATAAATATCTTAGGGGAATTAAGACAATGGCTGGATTTCCAGGCGCATTATTTATAGTGGACACACAAAAGGAAAAGATTGCTGTTCTGGAGGCAAATAAGTTAGGAATTCCTGTAGTTGCAATTATTGATACGAATTGTGATCCTGATAGAATAGCCTATTCTATTCCTGGTAATGATGATGCTGTTAAGTCAATCGCAGTATTGACCACAAGAATGGCTGATGCGATTATTGAAGGGAAGAAGAAAATTCCCAAAGAGAAGAAAGAGAAAGCAATAGAAAAGAGAGAGGTAGGGGTTCAAAATCTTGAACCCATTTCAGAGAAAATTAAAAAGAAAGAAAAAGAGAAACCGGTTAAAAAATCAAAAGACACTGGAGAAAAATAGTCGACTCAAACAAGCAAGAAAGCAACTGCTAAAAAAAAGGATAATAAATAAAGGAGTTTTTCTATAATGGGAATAAATGCAGATTTGGTTAAAAAATTAAGGGAAGCAACAGGTATAGGTATTATGGATTGCAAGGCGGCTTTGATAGAAGCAGACGGGGATTTGGAAAAGGCTACGAATGTTCTGCGTAAAAAGGGTCTGGCAAGCGCAAAAAAAAGAACCGGACGCCAGGCTCTGGAAGGCATTATTGCCTCCTATATACATCATGGAGATAAAATAGGTGTATTGGTAGAGATTAATTGCGAGACTGATTTTGTTGCTAGAACAGATGAATTTAAGGACTTATCCAGGAATATAGCAATGCATATTGCTGCAACAAATCCTTCTTATATTTCTAAGGAAGATGTGTCTTGTGACGTGATTGAAAAAGAAAGGGATATATATAGCGAGCAAAGTAAAGGCAAGCCGGAACATGCTATTGAAAAAATAGTTAATGGCAAGCTAGAGAAATTCTTTGCGCAATTCTGCTTGTTGCAGCAGACATTTATTAAGGACAGCAAAATGTCTGTTAGCGAGTATGTAGCGTCCAAAGTAGCTAAGCTGGGAGAAAATGTTAAGATTCGTAGATTCACCCGATATCAACTTGGAGGATAACCTGTTTTATGAGGAAACCTGTATATAAGCGGATTTTACTCAAATTAAGTGGAGAAGCTCTCAAAGGCAAAAGAGAATTTGGTATAGATTTTGAAGAAACAGCTCTTATTGCAGAACAAATTAATGAGATACAGGTCCTTGGTGTAGAAATTGCTGTTGTGATAGGTGGAGGGAATATATTTAGAGGCATTCCAGCCAGTAAAAACGGGATAGATAGAGTTACTGCTGATTATATGGGAATGATTGCAACCATGATTAATGCATTAGCACTTCAAGGAGCGTTAGAGAATATAGGAGTAGTTACCAGAGTGCAAACTGCAATAGAAATGCAGAAATTGGCAGAGCCATATATAAGAAGGAAGGCTGTCAGACACTTAGAGAAGGGAAGAGTTGTGATTTTTGCAGGAGGGACAGGGAATCCGTATTTCAGTACTGATACTGCAGCTGCCCTGCGCGCAGTAGAAATAGAAGCTGAAATAGTACTTAAGGCAACAAAAGTAGATGGAGTATATAGTTCAGATCCCCTAACTAATAAGAAAGCAAAACGATTTAGTTCAATTGACTATCTTGAAGTAATAACAAAGAGGCTTAAAGTT
>DAOVKY010000104.1 GCA_030631525.1 bacterium | reverse complement strand
CTTCCATAGTTTGTTATTAAACATTCCCTGTCTTGATAAAAGGATCAGATAATCAAAATCCTCATCATTGATGTCAGCTATTTCTATGTCTTTTCTCAACAGACCTGTTTCTTTATAGTATCTTGGTACAAAACTTCCGACCGGACAAAATATAACGCGTCCGTTTTTCGGAGTACTATTATTTATAAATTTCAATGTTTTTCCTGTAATGCAGTCTCCCCAGTAAGTAGTTTCCATTCCCAGTTTATGTGCTCCTCTGATTCCACCAATGAACATGTTGTAATATGAAGTTTGATATGGATGAATGCGTACCAGAGTTATTAGTGCGGGGAGTAATAATAAATAAAGTGTATTTTGCAGAAATTTATATTTTTTAACAATACTGATTCTTTTATGCAGTTCAGAGAATCCTACGCCTGCAAGCACAGCTAAAAAAGGGAATACAGGCATGAAAAGTCTTATACCGTCATATTTTTGAGCTATTGGTAATGACATTAGCATTAATAAAAATAGAATGTTTATAATAACCATGCCTGAAATTTCATCTTTGAGATATTTTTTGATATATGCCTTGACTCCATAGATTGATAATAAGAGTGTTGCTGGTGGAACAGTTGTTACAAAAAGGAGGAACGGATAGTGCCATGGAGCAGGTTGCGCGCCGTATGTTTTCCCAAGATAAAAAACATTAACAGGATTATGTTTTACATGATACAGATAAAACTTAATAAGATTAGAGAAAGGGTCGTACCACAGTCTTGGCCAGAGCGCTATAAGTACTATAGGAGAAAGAAGAAGGATGAAAAATATATTTCTCGCATAAAATTTTCTTCTGTATATTTGCCCCCAGAATAAAAGAGGGATTATTAAAAATACTGCGTTCTCTTTTGTTAATAAAGCAAGCCCGTATATTAAGCCGACAAATACGCTCCATTTTATGGAATGTGTTCCTTTGATAAATACCCATGTCACAATAAACCAAACTAGCGCGATAGGAATGTCATATGCCGCAAAATGTCCGTGCGCAAAGACACGCGGCATGAGAAGTAATGACAAAGAAGAAAAAATAGCAGCGTGAATATTGTAGTATCTTAAACTAAAGAAATAAACAGAGGTTATAAGAAGAGAGAATAATAGGCACATAGGGATTCTACAAGCGTATAGAATGCCAACAGATTTGTGCAGCAATAATAAACCTCCACTCATAACATATTTTACAAAAGGAGGATGCGGTTCAAATCGCCAGAATTTTTCTATTGTGGTTTTTGAAAAAGGGTGTGAAGAATCTAGCCAATCAACTTGATGAAGAATATAGGAAATATAAATTGGTTCATCCCATGTTATGCCGTAATCAACAACAGTAAGCACACTTGAAATGAAAACAATAAGAAAGATACAGATCCCTATGAATATATAAGCTTTTTTCATCTTGATTATATTAGCAGATTTGAGATTTTATTACATGCAAATCTAATTGTCTTATACTAACAAAATGATATAATGCTGTAAATATGGACAATGTTAAGAAGAAACTCAAAAAAATGCTTAGCAGCCAGACATATGCTCATTCTCTTTCAACATGTGAGACTGTGCTAGACTTAGCAGGAAGATTTGGTGTTTCAGAGAAGAAGGTCGAGCTTGCAGCTCTTCTTCATGATTGCGCAAAATCAATGTCATATGATGAACTGGTGTATAATATTGAAAAATACAAGATCCCTGTTGATAAGCTTGAATTAAGGACAGTGTCCCTGCTTCATGCTCCGGTTGGCAGTAAACTCGCCAGTGTTCTTTTTGGAATAGCAGATCATCAAATATTGAGCGCAATAAGGTATCATACAACAGCAGTTCCTGCAATGTCCGCTATCGCAAAGATTGTATACGTAGCGGATTTTATTGAATTAGCCAGAGGGCATAAAGGAGTAGTTGACGCAAGAAAAGCGGCAGAAAAGAACATAGATAAAGCAATGCTCTTTATTTTAAAAAGAAAGATTCCATATCTGGTAAAAAAAGAAGTTTTGATTCATCCCAGATCAGTTAAAGCATTAAACTGGTTTCTGAAAAAAGAGAAAAGAAATGATTGATAATGCAAAAAAACACATAGTAAAAATAGTTCAAGAAAGTATTGGGAAAATATATTCTATTAGCGATTTACCTGTTTCAGTGGAAAGAACAAGAGACGAGAAATTTGGTGATTTTTCCACAAATGCAGCGATGATGCATGCACATAAATTAAAAGAATCTCCAATGAGTATAGGCGAAAAGTTATGCAAAGATATAAACAAATCTTTGTCAAAAGATTTGTTTATAGATAAAGTTGAACTAGTTAAACCTGGATTTATAAATTTTTACATTAACAAGAGGTTCTGGATAGATGTTTTTAGAGAAATTGCTTTGGCAAAAGAGAATTATGGCAGGAATAATACAGGAGAGGGCAAGAAGATTCTGGTGGAATTTGTAGGTTCAAATCCAACAGGTCCGCTTAATGTAGTAAGCGCAAGAGCCGCGTCTATTGGTGATAGTTTGTGCAACATTCTCTCATTTAACGGATATGATGTAAAAAGAGAATTCTATGTAAACGATGCAGGAGAACAGGTAACAACATTTGTTCGCTCTCTTATTGCAAGATATAAGCAGATCTATAATCCAGATTTTAAATTTCCTGAAGATGGGTATCACGGTGATTATGTAAAGGATATGGCTAAAGAGCTGGATAAAATATATAAGGGTAAGAAAAGTTTGCTGGATAAGATAGATGATGATGTGTGGAATAGATGCAGAAGCTTTTATCTTTCCAAGATATTAGGCGACCAACAGCGTGATGTGGAGGATTTTGGAGTTAAGTTTGATAATTGGTTCAGAGAGAAAACGCTTCATGTGGAAAAAATTAATAATGCTTGGATAAAGTTAAAAAAGCTTGGTTTTACGTATCCAAAGGATGGAGCATTATGGTTCAAATCAACGGAGTTTGGCGACGACGAGGACAGAGTTCTGGTAAAAAAAAATGGAGTGCCAACTTATTTTCTGGCAGACATTGCATATCATCTTGATAAATTTAATAGAGGATTTGATGAAGCCATTGATTTTATGGGGCCTGATCATCATGCACACATAGCAAGATTAAAAATGGCGATGAAAGCGTTGGGTATTGATGAGAAATGGCTGGATATTTTTATAGTTCAGCAGGTTAATCTTATGCGCAGTGGAGAGAAAATTAAAATGTCCAAGAGAGCCGGAAAGTTTGAGACAATGAGAGATCTGGTATCGGAAGTCGGTAAGGACGCTGCCAGATTCTTTTTTCTTATGAGAACACAGAGCAGCCATCTTGACTTTGACCTGGATTTAGCAAAGGAAAAGTCTTCTAAAAATCCTGTTTACTATATTCAGTATGCGCATGCAAGAATATGTAATATATTAAAACACGCTGAAAAAGAGAAAATTGATACAGAGAAAATTGATAAAGTCAATACAGAACTTATAAATAAGCCAGAGGAGATTGAATTAGCAAAAACCTTAGCTGGATTTGAAGACATATGCAGGGTAAGCGCCATAACTTACGAACCTCACAGAATAGCTGGATATTTGCTGAAGCTTGCTGGAATATTTCATAACTTTTATAATAAACATCGTGTTGTTACTGAAAACAAAGAATTGACAAATGCGAGACTTTTAATCATTATGTCCACTAAAATTGTGCTGGCGAATGGACTCGAGCTTCTTGGCATATCCGCGCCTGAGAAAATGCAAAATAGGGAGAAAGAATGGCCAAATATGATATTGGAATAATCGGCGGGGGACCAGGCGGCTATGTTGCGGCAATAAGAGCGGCGCAGTTAGGTGCTAAGGTTTGTGTTATTGAAAAGGATGAAGTGCTTGGAGGAACATGTCTTAACAGAGGATGTATTCCCACAAAGGCTATTCTTCATTCAGCAAAGATGTATAGAAATCTCATTGACGCAGGAAAATTTGGCATAAGTACTTCCAGTATATCTCTTGATTATGGGAAAGTCATAAATAGAAAAAATCAGATAGTTGGCAGACTGACAAATGGTATTAAGTTTTTATTTAAAACCAATGCTATTGAAATAATAAAGGGAACTGCAGAGATTCTGTCTCCGGGAATAATAGGAGTAACGGAAGATTCTCAGCAATCTGAAGTAAAAACAGACAACATAATAATAGCAACCGGTTCAGAACCTATGAAATTGACTGATATTACAATAGATGGAGAAATAATCCAGACAAGCGAAGAACTTCTTTGCTGTAGTCGTTT
>DAOVKY010000102.1 GCA_030631525.1 bacterium | reverse complement strand
TAAAAAGTTTTTAGATATTGATAAAAGCGTAAATAAATTAATAAAAAGCAAAGACTATTCTAAAGCATTTATACAGATTATCAGTCTGAGAAAACCTTTAGATGATTTTTTTGACAAGGTTATGGTTATGGATGAAAATCATTCCTTAAGGAACAATCGCCTCGCATTCCTGCAGGAAATAGAGAACATGTTTTCACAGCTTGCAAATTTCTCGTATGTCGTGGTAGAAAAGTAAAAAAAGATATTTAAAAAGGAGACTGTAATATGGCAAAAAACTTATTAATAACAAATTGCCGGCTTTTTAATTCACCGCAAAACGGAAAGTCTGTAGAAATTCTTGTCAAAGACGGCACGATTACGCAGATTGGTAAAGTTAAGAGAAATTTTGCTTATGAGAATATTCTTGATGCTCAAGACAGGGTAATAGCTCCCGGTTTTATTGATGTGCATATTCAAGGTGCTGGCGGTGCTTCTGTACTGGATGGGACAATAGAATCGCTGCAAACCATATCACGAACCTGTGCGCGTTTTGGAACTACAAGTTTTCTTGCAACTACTGTATTTAAACCTAATATGCGCAATAGATGGCTGGCAGTCGCTGCAGAAGCTGTAGGCTCTGATCTTGGAGGCGCTCATTTACTCGGGGTGCATCTTGAGGGTCCTTTTATCTCTCTGGAGAAAAAAGGCATGATTTTACCTGAGTGTATATGTGCGCCATCTTTGCGCGTTTTCAATGAAATACAGAGTATTGCAGGAGCTAATCTTAAAATGATGACAATCGCACCGGAATTTAATGGAAGTTTAGACATTGTTCGTGGTCTTGTCGATTCTGAAATAATCGCCTCGTTTGGTCATTCTAATGCTTCATATAATGAGACACTCAAAGGAATTGATGCAGGCATTTCACATGTTACTCACTTGTTTAATGCAATGGGCTCTTTCCACCATCGGGCCCCAGGACCACTTTTGGCTATTTTTGAAACAAAGAAACTTAGTGTCCAAATTATTCCTGATGGTGTTCATTTTCACCCTGGAGTGTTGAAGTTCTTATTTGAAATAATAGGCGGAGATCGTTGTATAGCGATTACAGACGGGATGCAAGCGACAGGTCTTCCGGACGGAATTTATCTTTATGATGGACTTGAATATGAATCAAAGGATGGAACAACAAGATATCATGACGGCACATTGATAGGTACTTCTCTAAATTTATCTCAATTGGTACTGAAGCTCAAGAAGTTTACCAATACTTCTCTTGACGTTGCAATAAAGACAGTAACTGAAAACCCGGCAAAACTTCTTGGTATTGAAACAAAAAAGGGGAGTATTGCTGTTGATAAGGATGCTGATCTGGTTATACTAGACCATGATTATTCTGTTTGGGCAACAATTGCGGGAGGTAAAATTGTATTCCAAAAATCATAACATTTTTAAATTGGGGCAGTAGCTCAGTTGGGAGAGCATCACGTTCGCAACGTGGGGGTCGAGGGTTCAAATCCCTTCTGCTCCACTTATAGATATATAATGTTAGACCATTGGGAGTGATAAAGGGGTGATACGCTTGCATGCAAATTTCTCAGGAACAGTTCAGGGAGTAGGATTCAGATTTACTGTAAAAAGGCTTGCAAACAGATATGAGGTTACAGGTTTTGTCAGAAATCTTCCAAACGGGCGAGTAGAGCTGGTGGCAGAAGGCGATAGGGGAGTCGTTGAAGATTTTATAGAGGATATATGTAATGGCATTCTTAGCGGTTACATAAGAAAAGTGAAAAAGGAATGGCAGCCTGCAACAGGAGAATATAAGGAATTTGAAATTAGATTTTAGGGAGGATTTAGGTGGCTGACAGTATATATTCACATAGAGCGGTTTTTTTAGATAGAGACGGGACAATTAACATTGAAGTTGACTATCTAAAAAATATAAAGGATTTAAGACTCATCAGAGATGCTGCAAAGGCTATCAGCTTTTTAAATCAGAATAAAATTAAAGTTATTATTGTTACCAATCAGTCAGGTATTAGCCGAGGTCTATTCTCTATAGACGATTTAGAGAATGTACATAATGAATTAAAGAGGAGATTGCGTAGGAAGGGGGCTTATATAGACGCAATATACTATTGCCCGCATCATCCTGATGAGGAATGTCTCTGTAGAAAACCTAAGGATGGGATGTTCAGACAGGCTGCAAAGGATTTTGATTTAAAACTCAATAAATGTTATGTTATAGGGGATAAATTGACAGATATTAAAGTTGCCAATAACATATCTGCAATGGGAATACTAGTTAGAACAGGTTATGGAAGACTAGAGCAGAATAAGCTAAGAGAAGGGGATATTGAGCCTGCCCATATTGCAGAAGACTTATGCGACGCAGTAAAATGGATAATAAAAAATATAAACAGAGGAAAGAATGACTGATTTAGCAGGTATTACTAAAGAGTTTAGCGGTAAAAGAGTGTTAAGCATTGGGGATATGATATGCGATGAATATGTATACGGGGAAGTCTCACGCATATCAAGAGAAGCCCCTGTATTGATTTTAAAGTTTACCTCAAACATGTTCAGGGTCGGAGGAGCAGCAAATGCGATATCAAACCTGAAAGCGTTAGGCGCAAAAGTCTATCCAGTTGGTGTGATAGGGAATGATAATGCTGGAGAAGAGGTTATTTCCTTTCTCGGGAAAATGAGTGTGGACACAGATGGAATTATTATTGATAAGTCCTGTTCAACAATTACAAAAACACGGATTATGGCAGGTAGTTTTCATACAGCAAAGCAGCAGGTTATACGAATAGATAAAGAAAAGAACTTTCGCATAAGTTCAATTAGCGAAACAAAGATGCTTACTTATCTTGATGAAGTATTAGATACCATGGACGCTGTGCTTATTTCGGATTATGGATACAAGACTATCTCAAGAGCAGTGTATTCTACAATATCCAAGCATGTAAGAGAGAAGAAACTTGTTCTGATTGTTGATTCTAGATATGGATTACTTAACTATAAGTATGCAACGGCAGTAACACCGAATGAGACAGAGGTTGAAGATATTTTTCATTGCAGCATTAACGGAGAAAAATCCCTGTGCAGCATAGCAGAGAGGCTTAAATCAGAAATAGAGTGCGAGAATGTAATTATAACGCGCGGCAGTAAAGGCATGATGGTATTAGACAAAAACAGTAAAAGCACGTTTATACCAATACACGGAAACACAGACGTGGTTGATGTTACTGGCGCAGGGGATACGGTTTCTGCTGTAGTAACTCTGGCTCTTTCAGCAGGAGCAAGCGCAATTGAGTCTGCAAGACTGGCAAACTATGCAGGCAGTATTGTTGTTATGAAAACAGGAGCAGCTACAGCCACACAAAAAGAGTTGGTGAATGTTATAACAAAAAAGTCATGAAGGTTTGCAGTCTAAATAACCTCCCCAATCTGATAGAAAAACTTAAAAAAGATAATAAAAAAATAGTTTTTGCAAATGGCTGTTTTGATATTCTTCATGTAGGGCATGTCAGATATCTTGAAGAGGCAAAATCTTTGGGCGATGTACTGATTGTCGGGATCAATGATGATAAGTCCGAATCACAGTTAAAAGGACATGGCAGACCCATTATGCAGGAGGAAGATAGAACAGAGATTGTAGCAGCTTTGGAATGCGTGAGTTATGTAGTGCTTTTTTCAGACCTTACTGTAGAAAACTTGTTACGGATTATAAAACCGGCAATACATGCAAAAGGAACAGATTATACAGCTGAGACTGTTCCTGAACGGGATATTGTTCTTTCATACGGCGGACAGGTTGCAATAACCGGAGATAAGAAAAACCATTCAACAACCGATATAATAAAAAAAATACAACAGCAGTTATAAATTATGATTGGCACATACATATCAGAATACAAAATAAGTAAACATCTTGCTTCTACTGGTCTTACAGATGTTTATTTAGGGATTAAAGACAAGAGAAATGCAGTCATCAAAGTGCTGCAAATAAAACCAGATACTGACAAGAAGCGTATCAATAGATTTTTTTATGAAGCGGAGATAATGCAGAAATTAAATCATAAAAACATCTCTAAAGTATATAATTTTGGCAGAGAAGATGATATTTGTTATATCGTATTAGAGCATATTGATGGACACAATCTCAGGGAATTGATAGGAACGCATCATAATCTCTTAAAAGATTATATTGATATAATTTTAAATGTATGCGAGACAGTCGAATATATTCACAAGAGTGGCATTATCCATCAGGATATAAAAAGTAGAAATATGATTTTGACAAGAAACATGGAGAT
>DAOVKY010000078.1 GCA_030631525.1 bacterium | reverse complement strand
GCACAGAGTTAACAAAAAGAAAAAGTTTGATCAAAAAGAAAAAATCACTACTACTAATCTTAACAAAATAGGACATTTCTAAATGTTTTAAAAGCGGACATTTCTAAATGTGCTTGACAACTTGAAACATAAGACAAAATGTGCTAAAAGAGTAGGGTTCAAAATTTTGAACACCTACATTTGAAATAGGAGCAATTTGGCACAATGATAAAAATAGCGCCTTCAATCCTTTCTGCGGATTTTTCTAGGCTTGGGCAAGAGGTGAGCAGGGCTGAAAAAGCAGGAGCGGATCTTATACATATTGATGTTATGGATGGGCATTTTGTTCCTAATATAACAATAGGGCCAGTAGTGGTAAAATCCATAAAAGGCAAGATTAACATTCCGCTTGATGTGCATTTAATGATTGAAAATCCTGACAAATACATAGATGCTTTTGCAGAAGCAGGCGCAGATATTATAACTGTTCATGTTGAAGCGTGTGCGAATTTACAGAAAACTCTTGATCATATACGAAAATTCTCTAGAACAGTCGGAGTTTCTCTTAACCCTTCTACACCTATTGTCCGTATAGAACATGTTTTGAAACGGGTTGACATGGTTCTGCTTATGACTGTTAATCCGGGATTTGGCGGACAAAAATTCATCAGATCTGTTCTGCCAAAGATAGAAGAGCTTAAACAAATGATAGATAATGCAGGATTACCTATTGATATAGAGGTAGATGGCGGTATAGACGAAACCACAGCATCGGATGTTGTAAAAGCAGGCGCTAACATACTGGTTGCTGGAACAGCTGTTTTTAAAGCGCCTGATATAGAGAAAGCAATTGCAGGATTAAGGGGGTAGGGAGTAATAATGTTTGAAGTAATATCAGAGAAGTTTCAGAACATATTTCGCAATCTTAGAAAGCCAGGCAGGCTTACGGAGGATAATATAAAGGCTGCATTACGGGAGGTACAACTTGTTCTTCTGGAAGCGGATGTTAATTATAAGGTTGTTAAAGAGTTTATTGGAAATATTAGTGAAAAAGCAGTTGGGCAACAGGTACTTAGGAGCCTTCAGCCAGGGCAGCAAGTTATAAAAGTAGTACATGAAGAACTAATCAATCTTTTAGGGAAATCAGCTTGCGGCATCAATATGGCGAAAGGACAGCCTACGGTTATAATGGTAGTTGGACTTCAGGGAGGGGGAAAAACAACAACGGTTGCTAAACTTGCAAAATATTTCGCAAAACAGAATCATCAGTGCCTTCTCGTGGCAGCAGATGTATACAGGCCTGCTGCAGTGAAACAGCTGGAAGTTCTTGGCAGCCAATTGAATATACCTGTTTTTTCAGGGCGCAATGATCCTGTAAAGATTGCAGCTGATGCTGTTAAACTTGCCTCCAGAGACAACAAGGATATTGTTATTATTGATACAGCAGGCAGACTTCATGTTGATGAGAAACTAATGAAAGAGCTGGTAGATATGAAAAAGGCTGTAAAAGCGCATGAAGTTCTACTTGTAGCAGATGCCATGACAGGTCAGGACGCAGTGAATATAGCAAGGGAATATCAGGATATTCTGGGAATAGACGGTGTAATTCTTACAAAGATGGATGGAGATGCTAGAGGCGGCGCAGCAATATCTATATGCGCTGTTACAGGCAAGCCTGTGAAATTTATTGGAAATGGTGAGAAACTGGATAATTTAGAATTGTTTTATCCGGATAGAATGGCATCAAGAATACTGGGAATGGGGGATATTCTCAGCTTAATTGATAAGGCGGAATTCAAAGATAAAGCTGAACAAGAAAAAGAGCTTGAGAAGAAAATGAGAAAAGAAACCTTAACTTTGGAGGATTTTCTTGATCAGCTTAAGCAAATGAGAAAGCTTGGATCAATGCAGGAAATTCTACAAATGCTTCCTGCGCAGGGCCAATTTAAAAATTTAAAGGTTGATGAGGGGACTATAAAGAAACAGGAAGCAATTATTAATTCAATGACCAAGGAAGAGAGAATAAGCATAGAGATAATTAACGGACAAAGACGAAAACGTATAGCCAGAGGCAGTGGAACAAGCATTCAGGATGTTAACCTGCTTATAAAAAATTTTATTGCATCAAGAAAAATGCTTAAAGGGCTGATGAAACAAGGAGGGGCTCTGGGCAGAAAAGGCCTGTTCCCCGGAATGATTTAAAAACTACAAAAGGAGATAGATAAAATGCCGGTTAGAATTAGATTAAGAAGAGTAGGAACAAAGAAGAAACCTTATTACAGGATAGTGGCTGTTGATTCCAGAGTGTCTACCAGAGGAAAGATTTTGGACTTGGTAGGACATTATGGCCCAATAGAGAATCCCGTAAAGGTAGATATTGATATTGAAAAGGTGGATATGTGGATAAAAAAAGGGGCACAACTCTCTGATACAGTAAAGAGCATATTACGTAAAGCTAAAAAATCCCAGGAGCAAGAAAAAGTGGAGAAGAAGCCTGCTGAAGAAATTAAGGCACAAAGTGGCAAAGGCACAGAGGCACAGAGGGAAAAACAAAAGAAAGCAGGTAAAAAAGCTGCGCATAAGACAACATCCGGGACAAAAGCAGTGCGGGGCAAGAAGAGTAGTAAAGGGAAGCAAGTGCCAAGAAAAAGTAAAAAGAAACTTAGCAGAGCTCACTAATGATAATACATGTTCTCACAATATTCCCGGATATGTTTAAATATCCTCTGCATCAGAGCATATTAGGAAAAGCACAGGAAAGAGGATACGTGGATGTAAATATACACAATCTTCGGGATTTTGCTGATGATAGGAGAGGAACTACAGATGATACTCCATATGGCGGTGGCTGCGGCATGGTTATGAAACCTGAGCCAGTATATAAAGCAGTTGATTATATAAAGGGAGAATGCAAGATTGAAGCCAAGAACATATCTGTTATTCTTACCTGTCCACAAGGGGAAAGATTCAATCAGGATATGGCAAAGGAGTTAAAAGAGAAACATACCCTGATATTTATATGCGGAAGATATGAAGGCGTTGATGAACGAATTCGCAATCTAGCTGACATGGAAATTTCAATAGGTGATTATGTGCTAACAGGAGGTGAATTGCCAGCAATGGTTATTATTGATACTGTTGTGCGATTAATACCCGGCGTGCTTGGCAATCAGGATTCTATAAAAACTGACTCTTTCTTTGGTTCTTTTTTAGGGTATCCTCAATATACAAGGCCGCCTGTATTCAGAGGGCTTGAGGTTCCGCAGGTCCTGCTTAGCGGCAATCATAATCAAATAGAGTTATGGAGAAAGAAAAGATCTTCAGAAAGAACACGATTAAGAAGACCTGATATTTTAGAAAATAATATTTTAAAAAATTAAGACAACTTTTCAGGAGGAGATGATATGTCTAATATAGGAAGTATTCTGGACGGAATAAGTAAGCTGCAAAGAAAAGACAGTATCCCAGATTTCCATGTAGGAGATACAGTTAAGGTTCATGTAAAGATAGTAGAAAAGACAGCAGCGAAAAAGGGGAAGATGGGGCAGAAGAAAGGAAAGACAGAGATAAAAGAACGTGTTCAAGTATTTCAGGGCATTGTGATTAGAAGAAAAGGAGGTGGCATCAGCGAAACCTTTACAGTAAGAAAAGTCAGTTATGGCGAGGGAGTGGAAAGAATATTTCCTTTACATTCTCCGAATATTACAAAGATCGAAGTTGTAAGACTAGGCGCTGTCAGAAGGGCAAAATTATATTATCTGCGTGAAAGAGTTGGAAAAGCGGCTAAGGTTAAGGAAAAGAAAAAACAGATTAAAAAAACTTAGATGCATGTTTTTTTATGAAAACAAGTTATATGCGCAGGGCAAAAACTTAATTGCAGGGCTGGATGAAGCTGGCAGAGGTCCCCTTGCAGGGCCAGTTGTTGCGGGTGCGGTAATCCTTCCTAAATGTTGTAATATCCGAGGCTTAAACGATTCTAAAAAGCTCAGTCCAAAAAAAAGAGATAGTTTATTTAATCAAATACATGATGCATCGCTAAGTGTTGGTATTGGAATTGCAGATACAGAAGAAGTAGATAAAATCAATATATTGGCTGCCACACACCGCGCTATGAATAGAGCAATTGATAATTTAAATATCTCCCCGGAATGCATATTAGTTGACGGATTAAGAGTATCAAGCTTAAAAAAGCCGCAGATAGCAATTGTTAAAGGTGATTCAAAAAGTGCGTCTATAGCTGCAGCGTCTATTCTTGCAAAAGTTACAAGAGACAGAATAATGATAGATTACGCAAAGCAGTACCCTCTATATGGCTTTGAAAAACATAAGGGATACGCTACGCAGTTTCATCTTGAGGCAATAGCAAGGTTTGGCATATCTCCTATTCACAGAAGGTCGTTTTCTCCCGTTCTGGAAAAGGAGAATAAGCAAATGGGAAAGATATCGTTAGGAGAATACGGAGAAGACTTTACATGTAGATTCCTCAGGACAAAGAGATACAAGATCATTGAAAGAAATCACAGGTCTCTATTTGGGGAAATAGATATTATTGCAAAGGATAAGGATACCTTGGTATTTATTGAGGTTAAAACCCGTTCATCAGACAGATTTGGTTCGCCAAGATTTGGCCCGCCGGAAAGTTCAGTTACCCGCGCTAAGCAGAATAGAATTCGTCGTATTGCAGAGGCATATATTAAAACAAGTAAGTATCAAAATCTCTGTTTTCGTTTTGATGTGGTCTCTATCCTGTTTGATTCAAAAAAGAATATGGTTGATTTTAAACTAATCCAGAACGCCTTTTAAAAGCCTATATAGTGTTTTGAATTTCTGTTGACATAGTCCTTCTATTTTTGATAGCTTATGGACACTTAAATTATGAATCTTCAATTAAAAATTAAAAATTTAAAACTTTGTGCCTTTGTGCCTCTGTGCCTTACTTATACTTGCAGTATTTTATTGTTTTTTTTCTTGTCGGTCTCTTCCTTAGCAGGTGGATTACCAAGTCCTGCAGAGCCGGCAAAGCCT
>DAOVKY010000016.1 GCA_030631525.1 bacterium | reverse complement strand
ATCTGAAATTCCTGTTCCACGACCTGTGACTTTCTCAGCCTCAATTCCTGAGAAAGCTGCAATCACTGCGCTGCTTGGGGTAGTATTCCCTATACCCATATCCCCTGTCCCTAATATATCAATCCCCTGTTTTTTAACTTCCATAAATACTTCTATTCCATTCTCTATTGATTTCACCGCTTCCTCTCTTGTCATTGCAGAACCTTTTGTCATGTTCTTAGTGCCAAAACCCACCTTTTTATCTATAAAATTTCGGATTTCGGCCCGAAGGCTTTCGGGAGAATTTCGGATTTCGGCAGCCACTCCCATATCAATGACAATTACATTTGCTCCAACGTGTCTAGCTAAGACATTAATACCTGCACCTTCTCTTAAAAAATTATATACCATTTGAGGTGTAACTTCCTGAGGGAATGCACTAACACCTTCTTCTACCACTCCATGATCAGCGGCCATTGTAAAAATCACCTTATCCCTGAATTCAGGTTTGAGATTTCCTGTAATTCCGACAACTTGTTCTGCAAACTCCTCCAATCTCCCCAGGCTTTCTCTCGGCTTGGTAAGATTATCAAGCATTTTCTTCGCTTCGTCCATAAGTTTTGAATTTAATGGCTTGATTCTACTAATTACCTGTTTGATTTTGTCCATGACTTACCTCCACTATTTTATTAACATTTTTATACAGCAACCAAAAGCTATTGACAATGCAGAACATACATACATTATCTTTATAGAATCTTTTATGTCTAAAAGCTCCAAAGGCTTCTCAGCATTACCTATACAAGATTTCTCAACCAGTTTTCCCTCATAATAATTTGTTCCTCCAATTCTCACTCCAAGTGCTCCTGCAAATGCTGCTTCGGGAATACCGCTGTTTGGACTTGCATGCTTCTTCCTATCTCTTAAAATTATTCTAATAGAACTTCTAACTCTTTTTCTACAGATAAATGAAGCTATTGGGATTAACAGTATTGATATTCGCGCAGGTATAAAATTAGCTATGTCATCTAACCTAGCGGATGCCCATCCAAAATCTATATATCTCTTATTCTTATATCCCACCATTGAATCAAGTGTATTTATTGCCTTGTACGCCATAGATAAAGGCGCTCCTCCTATAAATGCAAAGAAAAGAGGAGAAATAATCCCATCTACTGTGTTCTCTGCCACAGTTTCCACACTGGCTCTTATAATTTCTCTTTCATTTAAGTCTTTAGTATCCCTTCCGACAATTCTTGACAGATTCACCCTTGCCAGAGATAAATTATTCCTATTTAGAGATGTATACACTCTGTTTGTTTCAATTGCGAGGTCTTTTACTGACAACGAGACAAAAATAAAATAAATACTTACTATTATTCCTAGAATTAGGTGCAAACGTACTGCGAGCCCTATCAACATAAAAACAAAAAAATATGTTCCAACCACAACTAGAAATACAAGTATTCCCCCGGCAACTTTTTTATTAGTTATAACTTTTGTTATGCCCTTTTCTAATATCTCTATTACCCTGCCTATTAAGACAATTGGATGAGGAAGGCATTTGGGATCGCCTATAAGCAGATCCAGAATATATGCAAAAATTATCTGAACTGTAAGGAAATATGTCATCCGAATATATTTTTAAGAGCCTTAATTAAGAGTTTGTTTTCAGCCCTTTTCTTAACTGCTACTCTCACAAATGAGCTGTCCAGCCCCCTGAAATTGCTGCAGTTTCTTACAACAATTTTGTCCATTATCAGAAGCTCTTCTAAATCTGTAGTATTATTGTGATCAAGTAATTTAAACAGAATAAAGTTTGTATATGAATCAAATACCTTTACAGATTTTATCTTTTTTAATTCGGAAGACAGAAAATTTCGTTCCTTAATCAAAATTCTTTTGCTTTTCTCAATATATGCTGAGTCAGCTAATAAATAAGAACCTGCAATTTGAGCAAATGTGTTTACAGACCATGTCGGCTGGAAATTTTTTATCTTTGCGCTTAAGCGAGCAGATGCCACTCCAAAACCAAGCCTTAATCCCGGAATCCCAAGAAACTTTGTCAATGACCTTATAACAAAAAGATTTTGCTGTGTTTGAGCTCTCGCAACTAAACTCTCTTCCTCAATCAAATCTATAAACGCTTCATCAATCACAACAAAGACATTATGTCGCTTGGCAAGATACAGAATATTACAAAGTGTATTGTGGGATATCTTCTGACCTGTTGGATTATTCGGATTACAGATAAAAAGGACTTCAACGCTCTTAATAAGACTTCTTATATCCTGTAATTTTAACTTAAATTCTTCCTTATCTTCCAGCTTTACGAATTTAATATTACAATCAATATTTGACAATGCTTTCTCATATTCTGAAAAAGCAGGAATAATAATCGCTGCCTTTTGGGGACGCAGCAAGTAGCATATAAGGTATATTAGTTCTGTTGCCCCATTAGATGTAATCAAACATGTTTTCTTAATTTTATACTTATCTGAGATTGCATCTACTAATTGTCTGCAATCAGGATCAGGATACATGCGGATTTTATTAAAATCTTCTTTCAGAATCCGCTTCAGTCCGCCTGGAAAGCAAAGCGGATTTATATTTGCGCTAAAGTCAACTATCTCGCTAAGCGCTATATTGTGCTTTTTGCTAATTCGGTATAAGTTGCCGCCGTGCTGAGGTTTCAACTAGTTCTCCTCCCCCATTTACAAGTTTAGCAATATAAAAGGCAAACTTTGCCTTAAATCTTTTTTCTATCCTGCCAATAACTGACTGCATATCAACCTGACCTGGGGAAAACAAAATGCCAATAACCGTTCCACTATGAGCAGTATTAATTCCGCAAGCTCCTAATTCATCTGCAATTTTCATAAGATCCATAAGCTCTCTTTTATGCAGAATTTTCTGATTGAATTCAGCGCTCATTGTTGCGCCTTTCCCAAGCATATGTATGTCTTTTTTTCTGATTCCATCTTTAACAAGTTCATAAGCCTCTCTTAACTCTAAAGCATTATTAAATTTTCTCAATATCTCATTACGTTTGGAATTAAACTCAATAGTATTAACTCTTCCACCCAAATCGACAATCAATATATCCATCTCAGGTGGAGTGCCAATATATTCCTTTATTGCGCCACTTATATAATCAAAAGCCAGCATGTCTTTAAACATTAACCCATCTGTTGGTTCAATAGATACCGCTATTCCGGCAATTTCCAAAGGAGTGATATCTCTGTCTAAAGCCTCTGCTGTGGCGATACAGGTTCCAATTATATCTGAGGTGCTGCTACTCATTCCTTTTTCCTGCGGAATTTCAGAATTGATACATATTTTCCCGCCGCATTTAAACATACCAAAATAATCCAGAACCTTTCTCATCGCTTTGCAGGACTTATATTTATCGTCCGGAGCCTTTATTCCGGAAATTGATTCATCTATATTAATTTCAACATATGAATAGACATTTACAGGACATGTTATAAGAAGATGCGTCCCGTCAAGCACACCCTGCCACAACTCCCCGCATGCGCCGGGAACTTTTACTACTGTCTTCATATATCACTTAATTCTATGTGCTTCTTCTGCCATTTTGTATTATCCTGTTTTGGATAATCTTTGCGATAGTGGACGCCTCTAGTCTCCTTCCTGATAAGAGACGCTTTCTGGACAAGCCCTGCTACAAGAAGCATGTTCTGGAATTCCCAATCCCTGATATCTGAAAATTCTTTCCCCATTACATATGAAGACCAAAAATTGATTTCTTTCTGAACTGCCAAAAGACCTGTCTCATCTCTTTCAATACCCACATATCTTGTCATTAAACTTCTTAGGGAAGCCTTGAGATCTCCTATATCCAGTTTTCTTGCGCTAACTGGGTCCAGTATATTGCTTATATCAGGAGTTGTGTCAAATCGCTTTCCACAATCTATATCCTTACCTGCAGATTGCCCTGCCCTATAACCAAAAACAAGTCCTTCAAGGAGAGAATTGCTCGCCAGTCTGTTAGCGCCGTGAACCCCTGAAGAAGCTGTCTCTCCACACGCATATAGATTCTGAATATTAGTTTTCCCATTTTTGTCTATCTTAATTCCTCCTATCATATAATGAGCAGTAGGCCGAACAGGTATAAAATCCTCTTTAATATCTATGCCAAAAGAAGAACAAACCTCCATTATATTTGGAAAACGATTCTTTATTAACTTAGACGACAAATGTGTAAGGTCTAAATAGACGCGTGTATCAGCGGTTTCTCTCATCTCTTTCAGAATTGACCTTGAGGTCACGTCACGAGGAGCAAGTTCTCCATCCCTATGATATTTAAACATAAATCTTTCACCATGCTTATTTCTCAATATCCCGCCTTCCCCTCTAACTGCCTCAGAAATTAAGGTGCGTGACAGGCCTGCTACATATAAAGTAGTAGGATGAAACTGCATAAATTCCATATCTATAAGCTTAGCGCCCGCTCTATAAGCAAGCGCCATACCGCATCCTGTAGCAACAGGGGAATTTGTTGTCTCCCGATAAACCTGCCCAATTCCTCCTGTAGCTAATATTACCTTACGCGCATAAACTATCGTTCGCTCATCCTTTTTCACATTAACAACAGCGCCAAAACAAGTTCCGTCTTTATGAAGTAAATCTGTGACAAAAGCATACTCTAAAATCTTAATATTAGCGCTCTGTTTGACTTTTGCTATCAGTGCTCTTTCCAATTCCATGCCAGTAGCATCGCCTTTTGCATGAATCACTCTTCGCACGCTATGGCCTGCTTCCTGAGTAAAGGAGAGTCGGTCTCCCTGCCTGTCAAATTCCGCTCCCCATTGGATCAATTCCTTGATACGAGCAGGTCCTTCTTCTACCATTATCTTGACCGTCTTCTCATTGCATAACCCGCAACCAACTCTTAATGTATCCTCTATATGTTTTTCAGAAGAATCCTGTTCTGCTAATGCCACAGCTATTCCGCCCTGGGCTTTTTGAGTGTTGCTTTCGCTGAGTTTATCCTTTGTTATTATAGATACCTCTCCATATTTTGCCGCCTGAATAGCACTAGAGAGCCCGGCCACCCCGCTTCCAATAATCAAAATATCGGTTTTGATAGAGGACAGATTTTTTGAATTGAAGGATATTAAAAACTTATTCATAAGCCGCATTCTACATTTTTTATCTAATCTATCAACTTCTTTAATTCGCTGATAATCTCAAGCATTCATCTTTTAAATTGCATGTATAAGGATAATCGCAGTGTTTGCCTATCAAAACCGAAGGACAGCTACTCAATCTTACAACATCAGCCATCCTGCCAATTCTCTCCCGAATACCCTGCTGAGCCTCAGCAACTTCCATACTTATATCCTGAATGCAAAACAGGTTTTGTATATCAATATCTCCTTGCCTGACATATTGATTATTGATAAAGCATAAATGACATTTTGCGATCTTCAGCCCTGCCATTTCACAGCAATGTTTTTGAAAAGAAACATCATGAACATTCTCTTCTTTAACCTTTGTTCCTGATTTGACTTCAATAATGTCAAAGCTCCTGTCATCATTCGGCTTAAGAATATCAACTCTGGAGTAGCAGTTATTAGCCATAATTCCAGCTTCAAAAAGCGGCGCATTTTCCAACAGACTATCCTTTGTTAAATAAATATTCCGCATGAAATCATCCGTCGGGATATCAATGCCTTCGGGAAATAATTGCTTAGCCAGAATCCCAATTTCAATTCCGGCATCCATCCTGCGTTGAACCTCTTCAGACGGCGCAGGAATCCTATCCTTCGCTTTGACAAGCATCCACAAGAGCTTTGAACACTGAAGCCCTGCAAGGTATTTTGATTTGGTTAAAAGAGCCATGCTGTTATTTTAAAATATCCTTTTGTCATTGCGAACGAAGTGAAGCAATCTTGCTTTTTATCGGATATTGCTGTTTGAGTGTGAATGCCTGCGAAGTCCAAAACTCCTTATTCTATTTTTGAAAAATGTTGTGACATAATAGCTAACTTTTGTTCTTTTTTATTTCTAGGATTTTCTTTATCTATTCTTTGCATTCTTTCCACTATGCTCTTTTTTGCAACCTTATCAATTAATGGAACTGGGAATTTTTTAATGTCTCCTAATTTAATACTTGGATAATCCGAATCAATAGGAATGAAATTTGATGTTTCGTAGTATTCTAACAGATAATAAAGAAAATTAAGATCAAGCTGATTATCACAGTAAATGCATGCTAAATGATTTACTACAAAAGAATCATTTTTAAGCCTTGCTATATTATTTGTCATGGCTGATCTTCCGCTTTTAGCAAATAGTATTGTTGCAGCCTTGAATTTTTTTAAATTGCTCTCTTTAACAGCTAGATCGTTCAACATGCTATTTGGATCTGGTATTACATAATTGTTTTCATCTTTCTTTGATATATTGCCAGCCCTAATGAAAGGATATTTACCATTTTTGAAAAATTCTCGATCTTGTGGCGCAGTACTACCGCTATCTACTACAGGATAAATTTTTATTAGTTTTTCTGTTGGATATTTACTGTGAAGTTTAATTTTCTTTTGTGTTAGTATTTTCTTTTGAAAATTAGGAAAATTAAAATCAATTAGCTCGTGCAAATATTCAATTCGTGTAGTTTCTGTAAGTGATTCATGTAGCTCTATTCCTGATAATTCATTTTGAAAACTTTTTTGAATATAATAATTTGCTTTTGTATCATCTGCTTTGTTTTTTTCGCTAAAGAGCTTGGTTGTCAGTTCGTTATTGTTATATCTATCTCTATATATTTTTATACCCTCCCTGCCTTTAGCTTTGCTAAATTGATAACCTAAAAAATCTTTTCCTGCGATTCTGTCTTCGGGTGCTTTAATCAGTACTAGATGTTTATTGTAGGTTAATAAGAAATAAATTAGTTTTTCTTTCTCAATATTTAGCACTTTTTTGATAAAACTGTCTGGATCCAAACTTTCGTAAAGTTCTTTATATTCTTGAAATATTTCACTTTCTTTTATGATAGAATCGCTTTTGTTTTGGAAGAAACTACAATAATTTGCAAATGTGGTATCGCCCAATATCTCATCTACATATGTTGAAAATGCTTTCGGGATACCGCAACAAGTTAGGTCTCTAAAATTTAGAAAAAAGTCTTCTACATCCTTTCTTCCCTTTTCCCAATCATTATTATCTCTTCTTTGAAGAAATAGTATTGCTGTTGTTTGGCTAGTAGCCATAAAAGTATTGCTTCCAAGTTCTGCGATGGCTTTTATCTCAAAGTATTTTAATAAAATTTCTCGTGCCTTCGTTTGTATACCCTCATTAGTCAGTATGTTAACAGGTAAAATAATACCTGCAACAGCACCATCTTTGAGTAGTTGCTTTGTTCTTTCTATAAATAAACATTCAATTTCACTGCTATTGTCAGTTAGATATTTGAATAGTTCAAAACTTTCCTTTCCGTGAGGCAAGTTTGTTTTAAACCCGTCTACTGAGTAAGGGGGATTTGCCACAATGATATCAAATTGTCTATTTTCATTTTCGTTTACTAATTCTTCAAGTTTACCTCTGTACTCTTTACTTTTCTTGAAATGATCCAATCCATCGCCGCATATAATATTCGCGTCACCATCACCGTTAAGGAAGGTACTAATTTTTGTAGTTTTCGCTAGGCGATAATCTTTTTCAATACCGTATATATATTCTTTTGCCCATATAAACTTACTTTTTTGAGACAAAAATAAATCCTTATGTTTTTCGCCACAATTCATCCATGAACTATCAATATTTTGAATTAGCTCATCTATTTCCTCCATTATTTCTGTCAAAAAGTGACCACTACCAGATGAGTAGTCAATTGTATATGGCAGGAAAAAAGGCTCTCTATTTGCATTTTTCTTGCCAATAATTTGTTTAATTGGTAATGATTTACAGATAAATTGTGCAATTGGAATGGGTGTAAAGAATTGCCCCGATTCTTGTTTAATGCCTGTATTAAGTAGGTTTTCAAAAAAATCGCCCAAGAATTGTTGTTTTGTTGAATATTTGATTTTGTATTTCTCTAATAATTTGACTACCTCTTTAACAACGACACAATTTTCATTGAATGTTTTTTTATCAAAAACTTCTTTAAAAGCAAATTCATTGCCTGAGTAGAGTTTTTGTCTAATAAATAATTTGCGTATTTCTTCCTTATTGTCGCCGGCTTTATTTAATTCCATTTGTAGCTCTTGATCACTGACAGATTCAATTTTTAAATTCAAATAAACCTCCATACCTCTTTTATATAAATCATTGAGGCGGATCATTACGTTTTCATTACTCTCGTTTTTTTTCCATTGGAATTTCAATTCTTTATTTTTGATTGTTTCGTATTCATCAACAATTTTGCATAGAAATAGGTTGAAAATTTTATTGAAAGCGTTTGTTTTATCTGAAACTACATTTTTCCTTAAAATCTCTGCAAAACGATTAAAAATATCACCACCATCTTTTGCAGTAAGTTCTTTAAGATCCTGCTTTAAAATCCCTTCAAATTCTATTTCGTACGGTGTGTCACTATCAAATATACCCTTTGACTCAAAAACTTGTGGATGCCAAGCTTCAAAAGCTTCTTTTTGGTTTTCTGCATCTTTGATTGCTTTGTTAATTACAACAATATCGGCTTGATATTGGATTTTGTTGTTCTCAAGATATGAAGAATATAGTGCTAAATATTCTGTATTTTTTTCTTGAATATAATAGCTAAAAAGTTGACCACCCTCTTCTTCAGTATTTTTTCTCTCTTTATCATATTCAGTTCCCCACGTTTTACATTCGATCATTAAAAAGCTTTTTCCACTTTGATCTAAAATTTGAATATCCAAAAAACCTTTTCCTTTGTGTCCTAGTTTCCACTGTTTTTCTAAGACGAATTTATTTGGCTCATATCCATTTTCCAATAATCGATTAACGCATTCTAGTACTACCAATGTTTCTGGCTTTGACAAGTCAGAACTCGTTGAGCGAATAACTTTGATTTTTTCTCCCCAATTAATTTTAGATTTTTTGGGGTTATTTCTCAATGTTAATGAGATTTGGTAATTTTTATGGTTTTTGTAGACTTTCGAATAAACATCAACCTCACCGTCTTTGGGGAAAAATCCTAATATGTCTAAAAATTTTTTAATATGATGCCT
>DAOVKY010000047.1 GCA_030631525.1 bacterium | reverse complement strand
TTTTTAAAATATGCTTTTTTGTAATAGTGGCGGATTATATGAAAATTTCCTCATTTTGCAATGTTCACTAATTAATGAACACTATGTAATAAGTGAACATCATTGCCAAGAAAAATATTATACATTCTAACTTAAAATACAAAAAATCTTATGTGCAGTTACAAAAGCGCGTTTTTCATCTAGATCGCAGATCGCAACTAATTCTGCAGATGGATGCTGCAGATAGGCACGGATATGCATCTTACCCCAGATACCTGTTCCTACAACCCCTAAACGAACTTTTTTATTTTTCATGATTAAATTCCATTCATTATTCCAAATACTTCATCTACTACACGCAGAGTTTTCTCAACATCTTCGTCAGTATGTGCTGAAGATATGTACCAGAGACCTTTCTCTGTTGGAAATATATGAACTCCTCTATCAAGAAGCAATTCCCTGAATATAAGGTATTTATCACCTGTATCTATAAAAGCGTCTCTCATATCCCAGATTTCCTTGTTATGGAAGGAAACGCAGAACATTGCGCATGGTCCTTGAATGCGTACTGTTTGATTATGTTTCTTCGCAAGTTTGGCTATCTCAGCCATCATATATTTTCCCATCTCATTAATACGCCTAAGGATAGCGCAATTATCGCGCTTCAACTCATTCAGCACTGTCTTTGCCGCTATGCAACCAATAGCATTGCCATTGAATGTTCCTGCATGAACGACAAGGCGGTCAGATACAGGTTTCATAATCTCCTTGCTTGCGCCGTAAGCAAAAATCGGAAATCCTCCGCCAAGCGCCTTGTAGCCGAGTGAAATGTCAGGGGTAACACACAGAAGTTCCTGTGCACCACCCAAAGCTGTCCTAACTCCTGTAATAGTTTCGTCAAATATCAGCAGGACATCATGTTCGGTGGCAAGTTTTCTCAGCCCTTCCAGATAGCCCGGACGAGGCATAATAACACCTGCTCATAATCGGTTCAGTAAGAATAGCTGCTATCTCTCCCTTATGAGTCTCCAGCGCTTTTCTCACATATTCAAGATTATTCCATGGAAGAACGACTACATCATCAAGTGCGCTTTTTGGAACTCCCTTTGAATAATTGTGTATAACAGGTTTTGGATTCTCACGTGTTCCAAAATCCTCATTTTCATCCCCTATATTAGTTACCTTTCGTAGTTTACTTAATAATAAAATTATTATATATTAAACAAACTCTGCAAAATGAGTGTCGCTGCACCTTGAGCCCCCTTAACATTTTTAAAGTTTGACAAATATACTTCAACATCTCGTGCCGGTTTCTGAAGAGACCTGTTTCTAACTGTTCTTTTCACAGCATCCAAAACTATATCTCCTGCTTCTGCAAGTCTACCGCCAATAATTATAATTTTAGGATTAAATATGTTAACAGTGTTTGCAATACCTATTCCTAAATTAGCAGAGATTTCTTCAAGTATCTGAGAACATAATTTATCACCTCTTTTAGCATGTTTTATTATTGCTTCAGGTGTTATATTAATATCCTTAACCTCTTTTAGAGATGTATTAACCCCTTTGTTTATAAGTTCTGTTATTCTGCTAATCATTGCATCATCAGAAGCCATTGCTTCCAGACATCCATAATTGCCACACTTGCACAAGGGTCCTTTTATATCTATTGTAGTATGTCCAAGTTCTCCTGCGCTACAACCTGTTCCAGAATATAGCTGGTTGTTTAATATGATACCCAAAGATACTCCTTCTCCCGTATCAACAAATAAAAAATCTTTTATATTCCTTGCTCTTCCAAACCATTTTTCTGCTAAGGCAAGGCATCTTGTATCATTTTCTATTTTAACCTGAACCTTGAATTTGTCTTCCAATATCTGTCCAAGACGAATATTACTGCTCCATGTCTTATGTGTCGAAAAAACCCATTCACCAGCATTGCTATCAACTAATCCCGGAATTGCTATTCCCATTCCTAAGATATTTTTCTTATTAATAGAAGTCCTCTTTAGCAATCTGGAAATTAGTTCTGTTAACTCTTTGATAAAGAATTTTTTGTCTTTACTAAAAGCATTTTCGACTTCTAATTTCTTATCAATATTACCTTCTATATCTACTAATGCGCCAAGAATTTCATCATATCTTATATAAATTCCTAATACATGTTTAGCCTTAGGATTCAATTTTAAAAGCACTGGTTTTCTTCCTCCGCTGGATTCTCCCAATCCCTCTTCATGGACAAAATCATCTTTCATTAATGAATTAATTATACTTATAACTGTTGCCGGCCTAATCTTTGTAATTCTAACAATATCTGCTTTTGAGATAGAGCCTTTACTTTTTATAAGATTTAAAATTATATCTCTGTTATGTTTAGCAAGAGAAATCTGCATAAATTTTGGAAATGAACAGGTACATCGTGACCCACCCCTGTTTAGAAGAGAAAATAAGGTGCCTTATGCGAAGTTATCGACATTAAATCCGTATATTTTCAGTCTTTTTGTATTTATCTCAGATATAACTTGCTATCTCTCGAATTGTATGGCTATATGTGTGCTAATGAAAGGTTAAGTGATTGCAAATAAAGGAGTTACGATTATGAGAGAAAATATTTTAAATCAGATTTTGGGACTAAAAGGAATGGGAACTGAGGAGCTTCTTGCGAAATATGCAAAGGTTTTTGGGAGACAACGACCAAGTGCCAGCAATCCAGATTATCTGCGCAAAAAGATAGCCTATCAGATACAGAAATTGGCTTATGGCGGATTATCGAACACAGTAAAAACCAGGCTGGAACAGCTAATTACTGTATATGATCCGATAAATAACAGACTTATGAGAAAAATAGGTGGTAATAAGGAATCCAATGTAAAGATTAAGCGGGACAGGAGACTCCCAATTCCAGGAAGCATTATAACCAAGATATATAAAGGTACTGTTATTAAAATTAATGTGTTGGAAAAGGGCTTTGAATATGAAGACAAGACATATAGAACGCTAAGCCAGGTAGCTAGTACAATAACCGGAGACCATTGGAATGGATATCTGTTTTTTAACCTGTGAGGTGTGTTATGGATAAGATAGAAACTAAAACAATAAAACCTATTTATTGTGCCATTTATACGCGCAAGTCTACAAACGAAGGACTTGAAAAGGAATTTACTACATTGGACGCACAGCGGGAGGCGGCTGAAAGCTACATCAAAAGCCAAAAATCACAGGGATGGATAGCTTCGTCTGATGAATATAATGATGGTGGCTATACCGGTGCTGATACAAATAGGCCGACGCTTCAAAGACTGATTAATGATATTAAATTGGGAAAGATTACTTGTGTGGTTGTATATAAAGTAGATCGTCTATCCCGATCACTATTAGACTTTACAAAGCTATTAGAGTTTTTCGATGAATGCAAGGTCACGTTCGTTTCTGTAACGCAGCATTTCAATACGGATAGTTCCATGGGCCGGCTTACCCTGCATATTCTTCTCTCTTTTGCGCAGTTTGAACGTGAGATGATTTCAGAACGGACCAAAGACAAAATGGGCGCTGCCAGAAAGAAAGGTAAGTGGACAGGAGGTCAACCATCACTGGGATACGATGTTGATAAAGAAAAACGAAAACTCGTTATTAATGAACAGGAAGCAAAACTTGTTCGTAAAATCTATAAGCTATATTTGGAAGTGAGCTCTATTCTAACTACAACAATAATGTTAAATGATCAGGGATATACTACAAAAAAGTATCTAGCCACTACAGGCAGAACATCAGGTGGAGTTAAATTTTCAAAAGATTATGTTCATCGCATGTTAATGAATCCGCTGTATACTGGTAAGGTTGCTTATAATGGCCAGTTATACAATGGCGAACACGAGGCTATTATAGATAAAGAGCTTTTTGAAAAGGTTCAGGACAGAATCAAATATAACAGGACTAATAGAAAAATACACACTAACGCAAAGTGTGCCGGATTATTATCGCAGCTTTTACGCTGTAAGGCTTGCAACTGCCCGATGATTCATACCTACTCAGTAAAAGATAAGGTCAAGAAATACAGGTATTACGTATGTCTCAAAGCTCAAAAACAAGGATATGCTACTTGTCCAACAAGATCAGTTAATGCGCAGGAAATGGAAGACGTTGTTATAAGTCATCTGCCTAAAATAGAGATAAAGAATGATTCTTTACTGAAAGAAAAATATGGAAAAGTCGTGCCTAAGGTTTTATCTATATGGGATACGCTTATAGCTAATGAAAAGCATAGGATACTGAAACTATTGTTTACTTCAATAGATTATCATGCAGAAACCGGATCGCTTGGGATGAATTTAAATGAAAAAGGAATATATGAGCTTTATGCTGAATTATTTCCGGATGTAGAGCAATGAGAAGTGAATTTACTGTTAATTTAAAGAGGGCCAGGACAAGTGCGAGTCGAGATAGAAACAGGTTGCATAATGAGCCTATACTGCGCCAGTACCTTGTTCTTGCACATCAGATTAAAAATACATTGAAAGCTTCCCCCAGCAGGACATTAAAAGAAATTGCCGGCTGGATTGGTTATTCTCCTGCAAGGATGAGTCAGATAATGAGTTTGCTCTTCTTGTCTACTTTTATTCAGGAAGAGATTTTATTTTCAACTAAGTCCTTTCTTCATCAAATTTCCATGAACACAGCTCACCAAATCTCCAGAGAACTCTTATGGGATAAGCAAAAAGAGCTATGGCTACAGGTCATTGAAGCTCTCCCTACACAGAGATAAAGAGAGATACTTCTTGCCAAAATAATGCTCTATTTCATTTAATCGCCAACATTTACTAGAAAATTTACCTCAAATCTTACGCTATTCCACAAAATATTCGATTAAATGCGATCGATTAAATATATGGCGATTTAGAGATAGAGAGATAGATTAGGACTTGATTTTACCTGTTGAACTTAAGAGGGTTAGAAAATCTCGGACAAGTTGCAATTTAGCTGACAATCTCTGCAGAAAACTTCTCGCTAACTCTTTGACTTCCAAAGAGTTAAAAAAGCCCTGATTATTGATGTGTAATCAGGGCTTATGTGGTATCTCCAACTTGTTTTCGAGCTTATAAACTGGTAGGTCGCGAGAGACTCGAACTCTCCACACCCGGCTTAAAAGGCCGGTGCTCTAACCAGATGAGCTAGCGACCCGAAAAATGTTGATTATACTGATTTAGAAATTTTTCTCAACAAAAATCGTCTGCGCTCTTTGCGGGCCAACAGAGACTATAGATATTGGCACATTCATTAATTCTGATAACCTGTTTAAGTATTTCTGCGCATTTTTAGGTAGTTTGCTATATTCTCTTATATCAACTGTGCTTTCTTTCCAGCCCGGAAGTTTTTCATAAATCGGCTTGCATTGCTGAAGTATATCAGAACGATATGGAAACTCTTCTAACCTATTATTATTGTATTCATACGCAATGCAAACATTTATCTCATCAAGATCATCAAGTATATCAAGCCGTGTAACTGCCACACGACTTAGACCGTTTAACATTGCTGAATATCTGGTAATAACTCCGTCAAACCAACCGCATCTGCGCGGTCTGCCTGTGCTTCTCCCATACTCGCCTATTGGTCCGGCATTTCTCAACTTGTTTCCTAAATCCCCTTTAAGCTCTGTTGGAAACGGCCCTTCTCCAACTCTTGTTGTATAAGCCTTCACTACTCCTATAACACTATCTATCTTTGTTGGCCCAATGCCAAGACCTGTACAAATTCCTCCAGCAGTAGAATTTGAAGAAGTTACATAGGGGTACGTGCCGTGATCAACATCCAAGAGGCTCCCCTGCGCTCCTTCAAATAATACACTAACACCTGCGTCTATCGCTTTATTTAGCATAAAAACAGTATCGCTAACAAATTGGCCTAATTTTTCTACATATCCGGAATATTCATCAAATATTTTATTTACCTGAAAACCTCTTACTCCGTATATTTTCTCGAATAGCACATTAATCTGATCCAAATTCTCCTCTAACTTTCTTCTGAAGCTGTCCGGGTCAGTAAGGTCACACATCCTTATTCCCATCCTTGCTGCTTTATCTACATACGTTGGGCCAATCCCCCTGAGCGTTGTCCCGATCCTGCCTCTCTCTCTCTCTTCCTTTAATGTTTCTGAAACTATATGATAAGGCATTGTCACATGAGCTGATTTGCTTATATACAAATTACTCTCATTCACCTTAATTCCTTTGTTTTCTAATTCAGAAATCTCTTCTAATAATGCTTTCGGATTAATAACAACGCCATTACCTATTATGCATTTTTTATCTTTGTGCAATATCCCTGAAGGAATAAGATGA
>DAOVKY010000195.1 GCA_030631525.1 bacterium | reverse complement strand
ATTGATCAATTTCATTTAGGTGAGGAGGTTTATTACCGAATATACGCTGAGCGAGAACACGTTGATCGCGAGGAAAAAATTCAAGTACTTTTAGCCAAAACCGCTTTTTCCAAATATTATGCTCCTGGGCTCTACTGGTTTTTGAATTTGGATGCCACCATCTGCGCTTCTCTGATTCTTGATTTCGTTAAAAGTATGAAGCATCCTTATGTTCACTCTTTTTTGCGACTCGTCATTCTTCTTGGTGATAATGTAGCTGGTTGGCTTGAAAATATCTTAAAAGAGCGATATGGAAACCATTCACAACGGCCAACTTACTATTGGACTTTTAGGGATATGAGGAATCGGAAGGCTGTTATGGAGCGAAGATTGCTTGCTCTTCGCATGTCCGCCAACCAGCGATTAGACCTTCCTGGTGATCAAAAACCCATGATGTTGAATGACTTGCTTAAAAACACTGATTTAGCCTCCCAGTATCTTTCGAAAGCATGCTTTAATGTATTCAATGGCATAAAAAACGAAAGAAACATTTCACGGATTCTCGATATTCTTACCTATGGGAAGCTGATAGAGGAAAAAGCCAATCATATTGCAAAAGCCATTAAGGAAAAATAAAAAAACTCTCTAACCGTGGGGTTTGTGGATTATATTTTTTAACGCTCACATGCACCGAAGAAAATTTATGGGCAGAAAAATTTGAAAAGGAACTGAAAAGGCAAGCAGATGAAACTGACGAATAATGAGATAAGAGATATTAATCGCTATCTGAAAAGAAAGCGGATGCAGCCTGGCGTGAATATGACATTGACGGAAGGGAAATTGAAAAGCAGAAAGATAACCTTATAGATACAATTGAAAAAAAGCTAAAGCAGAAAGTTACCATTGAAAACCTGTTTACCATACAATGGAAGCTTGTTTAGGAGAAAGAAGATGGCAGGCATTAAAAAACTCGACCTTAAAAGCAAGAACATAACAGAAGAGCAGAAAGCAAAACTGAAAGAGCTTTTCCCCGAAGTCTTTACAGAAAACAAAATTGATTTTGGTAAGCTGCGTTTGACTCTTGGCAGTGAAGTTGATGATGGAGAAGAGCGTTTCGGTATGACATGGCCAGGCAAGCGTGACTGCTTTAAGGTTATTCAGGAACCAAGCATTGGGACGCTTAAGCCATGCAGAGATGAAAGTGTCAACTGGGATACAACGGAAAATCTGTTTATTGAGGGTGATAATCTGGAAGCGCTCAAGCTGCTTCAAAAGTCTTATTATGGCAAGATCAAGATGATTTATATCGATCCGCCTTATAACACAGGCAATGAGTTTATCTATCCTGATAAATATTCGGAATCTCTTGAAACCTATCTGGCCTATACCGGCCAGGTGGATGCTGAAGGCCGGAAGTTTTCAACCAATACAGAGGCTGATGGGCGCTTTCATTCCAAATGGCTGAATATGATGTATCCGAGACTGTTTTTGGCGAGGAATTTATTGAGGGATGATGGGGTAATTTTTATTTCTATTGATGATAATGAGGTGAAAAATTTACGGGCTTTGTGTGATGAGGTTTTTGGGGAGGAAAATATTATCTCACAATTTGTTTGGAGATCAAGATTAGGGAAGGGAGGGACAGCAAACCAAGTAGCCAACATTCACGAGTATGTTATTGTCTATGCCAAGTCAGCGGAAAAAATAGAATTTCGTAGAGATGTAAAAATCAGTAATGGCGGCAGAGAGAGACTTCGGCAGTGGGGACAAGGTGATAGACGAGAAGATAGGCCATCAATGTATTATCCTATTACTGGACCGAATGGAGTAAATGTTTTTCCCATTAAGCCTGATGGTACTGATGGGCGTTGGAGAATTGGGAAAGAAAAGATGGAGATACTCTTATCTAAAGGACTTGTTGAGTTCGAAAAGCGAGATGATGGCTTATATGAAGCATATAGAACAATTGAAGCGGGCAGGGAAACATTCTCGGCTGTTGATTCTATTCTATCAAATGAGAATGCCTCGACGACCGCCGGTGGAAGCAAAGAGCTAAAAGCACTTTTTGAGGGAGAACAGTATTATGATTACCCCAAACCGTCAACATTAATTGAATATCTTGTTGGGCTCTGTTTAGCTGAGGATGCCGTCATTCTCGACTTCTTTTCCGGTTCATGCACAACGGCTCATGCTGTCCTTGATCTCAATAAACAAGATAATGGCAAACGAAAATTTATCATGGTCCAACTTCCGGAACCATGTGCCGAGCAATCAGAAGCCTATAAAGCTGGTTTTGAAACCATTTCCGACATCGGCAAAGAACGCATCCGCCGTGTAATAAAAAAGATTCAGGAAGAACTCGATAATGAAGACCCAATATCCCCTTCAAAGCCGGATATTGATCTCGGCTTCAAAGTCTTCAAGCTTGATAAATCCAACTTTAAAATATGGGATGGCAATATTGCACACAAACCGATTCAGGAGCAGCTTAAGCTTGCCATTGACCATATTGACCCGAACAGCAGGGAAGAAGACATCCTCTATGAAATCCTTCTTAAATCCGGGTTTGAACTGACAACACCTGTTGAAGAACTTACCCTTGAAGACAAAAAGGTTTATTCTGTTGCTGAAGGCGCTCTCCTTATCTGCCTTGAAAAGAACCTCACAAAAAATCTTATCCGTGCAATTGCT